>CAMWWR010000095.1 GCA_947178045.1 uncultured Clostridia bacterium | reverse complement strand
CAGTTCCAACGCAGACCGCTGCTCCGACGCAGGCAGAGGGCAGCCGGGAACCGGCTCTGACCGGAGAGGGGACGCCGCAGAACGTGCCGAATTCTCCCGCGCCGACGCAGGCGGAAGAAAACGGCGGAAATGCGGGCGGGAACATGGAAGTCCCGGATGAAAGCGGTCCGACTCCGGCAGGAAGCGGTGAAGCGGAGGAAAACCTGACGGGGGAGCCGACGCCAACGCAGCAGCCGGATGACCCGGGGCAGGAGGAGGCCGATGCGAATAAGCCGAACCGGCTGAACAACCGCACCGTGATCGGAGTGATTCAGATCGAGGCGATCGATCTGATCTACGCTATTGTCGAGGGAACCGAGACGGAGGATATCGGAGTGGCAATCGGCCACATGTCCGAGACGGCAGGGCTCGGCGAGATCGGCAACTGCGCACTCGCAGGGCATCGCGGCGGATATTCCGGACCTTATTTCAAGGATATCGACAAGCTGAAAAAGGGCGACTCCGTAGTGATTACGAAGGCCGGCGGACAGAGTTTTGAGTATAAGGTGACGGAATCCTTTATTGTGGAGCCGACGGAAATATGGGTGGTCGAGGACACGGGGGAGGATAAAGCGGTGCTGACGCTTGTGACCTGTGAGGACAACGGGGATACAAGGCTGATCGTGCGCTGCGAGATGGAGGAGTGAAGCTGTGCTTACAGAGCCGACGGTGCATCTGGAAAAATCGGAATATGGAAAGCTGATCGATTTTGACGAAGCGGCGCGCTATCTCGGCTACGGAGAGGTCCGTCCGACGGCGGAGATATGGGAGGAGCTGCAGGAATGTGCCGAACGGCTGAAGGAGGCGCTTTGCCCCGCCTGGCGATATATCGCGGCGAGGCTCGTGAGGGAGGAAGTGAAGGAGGGCGTCCTGCCGCGGGAAGAGCTGGCGGCGGACTTCGGGCGGGAGCGTCTGGCTTTGCCGGGAAAGTCCATCCGGGAGCATTTATCGGGCAGTGAGCTTGTGCTGTGTGCCGGTCTGACGCTCGGAGCGGAAGTGGATGAGAGGCTGGAGCTTCTGCAGAGGGAGAGTATGCTTTCCGCTCTTCTGTTTGACGCGCTGGCGAATGCCGCGGTCGAGCGGCTGCGCGTCCTGCTGGAGGAGCGCGCGGCGGCGGATTTCCCGGATATGCGGCCGAACTGGCTGTTCGGGATCGGCTACGGAGATCTTCCGCTGGCACTGCAGAGCGATTTTCTGCGGCTGACGGAGGCAAAGAGGGAACTCGGTCTTGCCTGCAGCGAAAAGCTTATACTTATTCCCACAAAATCCGTGACGGGCTTCCTCGGCCTGTTTCCCAAGGAAGCGCCCTGCATTCCGGATACTGCGCCGTTACGGGAAACGTCCCAGGCTGAGGCCGGCAGGAAACCGTGCGAGGACGTTCCGACCAGGACTGCCGGAAAGGAGACCGGAACCGTGCCGTCTGCGGGGCGAACAAGCGCATGCGGCAAAGGCAGCTGCGCGGAATGTCAGCTCCGGGCGAGCTGTCCCTTCTCCGAAAAAGGGTGAACGGACGGATGCGAAAATTGCATTTTTTGGGAACAAATGTATAAATTATGGAATAATTTTGAAAAAAAGTTTCAGGAAGCAGTTGACAAACGAAAATATTACACTAGAATAGAAGAAAACAGTGCCCGGCAGAGGGTGCAGGGCGATGAGGACTGATATGAGAGTGATAGCGGGAAGCGCAAGAAGAATACAGCTCACCACGCCGCCGGGACTTGCTACAAGGCCGACGACGGACAGAACGAAGGAAACGCTTTTTAATATCATCAGCGGCGAGCTTGCGGACTGCCGGTTTCTGGATCTGTTTGCGGGGAGCGGCGCCATCGGAATCGAGGCGCTGAGCAGAGGGGCAGAGCAGGCTGTTTTTGTAGAGCAGGACAGGGCGGCGCTCTCGTGCATTGAGGACAACCTCACGCGCACGCGCCTGGGGGAACGGGCGAAAATACTTGCCATGGATGCCGCGGGAGCTCTGCAGTATCTGAAGGCGGCCGGGGAGCCGTTTGATATTATTTTTATGGATCCTCCCTACCGCACGGGCTGGGTGGAGCGGATTCTGGGGCTGCTCGGGGATTCGCGGGTCTGCGGCGGGAGTACGCTTGTCATTGCGGAGGAGGCGCTGGAGACAGATTTCTCATTTGCGGCAGGATGCGGCTTTGAGGTGTGCCGGGAGAAGAACTATAAGACGAGCAAGCATGTGTTTTTAAAACAGCGCTGCGCCGTTTGACAGGGGGATCAGGTATGATTACAGGAATTTATCCGGGAAGCTTTGACCCGGTAACATTGGGACATCTGGACATTATAAAGCGGTCTGCGAAAATGGTGGATCATCTGATTATCGGCGTGCTGAACAACAGCGCGAAAAGGCCTCTGTTTTCCGCGCAGGAGCGGGTGGACATGCTGAAGCTGGTATCCGGAGGGCTGGCAAATGTCTCGGTCGAGACCTTTGACGGGCTGACGGTGGAATTCGCCAGGAGCAGGAACGCCACGGTGATGTTCCGCGGGCTTCGCGCTGTGACCGATTTTGAATACGAGATACAGATTGCGCAGACAAATCACGCGCTGATGCCGGAGATCGATACCGTATTTCTCACGACAAGCATAAAATATTCCTACCTCAGCTCAAGTATCGTCAAGGAGGTGGCGAGCTACGGCGGAGATATTATAAAGTTTGTGCCGGCGGAGATTTTGCCGGCCGTGCTGGAAAAATTTAGGACGATAAGGAGTGTATAGCGATGGCAATAGGGGCAAACAGCAGAATTGAACAGGTGATCGACGATATTTATGAGTTTATTGAGTCGTGTAAAATGCAGCCTCTTTCCCAGACGAAGCTGATCGTGCCGAAGGACGAGATGTATGATCTTCTGGACGAGCTGCGCCTGCGGCTGCCGGACGAGATCAAGCGCTATCAGAAAATCATCGCGAACCGAGACGCTCTGATTGCGGATGCGGAGGAGAAGGCCAGAACCATTATCAATCAGGCGAAGGAAGAGGCCGGGCGGCTTGTGAGCGAGCACGAGATTTCGCGCCAGGCTTACGAGCATGCGAACGACCTGATCCAGGATGCCACGCTGCGCTCCCAGAATATGCTGCGCGAGGCCGCCGAGGAGGCGGAGCAGGTGCGCGAGGGCGCACTTGCCTACACGAACGAAATTCTCGGGGAGGTGGAGCGCGTCGTTGCGAATGCATACACGGAAACCCGTGCCAAGAGCGAGGAAATGGTCGAGACGCTGAAACACAATCTCGATATCGTGGTGCAGAACCGCGGCGAGGTGGACGAGCAGCTGAATTCCGGCCGGAGACCGGACAGAGAATCCGGGAACTACCAGGGAGGAGATTTTGAGTTCGACGAAAACACCTTCCTGAAGGATATCGAGTAGCTGCGGTCAGCCGGTCAGCCATGCAGATACGGCAAAGGCGAGCAGGCCGGCGCAGATCCCCTGTGTCAGCTTTACAATTACATAATAGCGAATGGACAGTCCAGAGCCGAGGGTGACGCTTTTTGTCTGCAGGATACCGGAGAAGCCTCCGAATGCTGTAATCCCGATGGTGAGGGCTGTTTTTTGGACGGCGGGCAGGCCTGCGGCGCAGATTTTGTGGATGCCGCTCGTGATTTCCAGAGCGCCGCACAGGACGGCCGACACGGTTTCCGGAAGTGGAAGGCGCGCGACAAAGGCGGACAGCATCGAAAAAAGGATGATATAGCCGCCGATTTTTGTGATGGTGGCAAAGCCGTCAATAATGCAGCTGTCCAGGGCAGTGAAGAGGGACGGCGCAGCGGGAGCGCCGGAGGCTTCCGCCGTTTTTTTTGCTGCGTGCGCCGGACGCGGAACTGCATCTGCTGTGCTTTGCGCCGTGCGCGTAGGCTTCGGGACTGTACCCGCCATGCTTTGCGCCGTGCGCGCAGGCTTCGGGACTGTACCTGCTGTGCTTTGCGCCGCGCCTGTCGGACGCGGAATTGCATCTGACGCTCTCTGCATCGCGCGCGCAGGCTTCGGAGCCGTACTTGCCGTTTTCCGCGCTGTCCCCGGTATATCCTGCCTGCCGCCGTGCAGGAAGATCGGCAGGCGGAAAAAGCAGCCGGAAATGATCCAGCCCGTGAGATAAATGACAGAGAGGTAAAGCGCCGTGTACGCCGGGGCGGCAAGCTCCTTTGCGGCGACGTAGCTGATGATGAACATAAGGCTTGCCTGGTTGGAGAAGCCGAGCAGGAATCTCGCGTCATGCTCGGAAATCTCGCCGGAGCGGTACAGCTCGGCGGTTGTTTTCGCGCCGAGCGGCATGCCGCACAAAAGGCCGAGCAGAAGGGGATAGCAGGCGGCGCGGCTCACCGGGAAAAGCCGGCAGAGCAGCGGGGAGAGCAGCAGGTTCAGTGGGCGCGTCATTTTCAGCGTGATGAGCAGCCCGGAAAGGATGAGGAACGGCAGCAGAACGGGCAGGAGCGTCTGGGACCAGAGCGTGAGCCCGTTCATTGCCCCGGTGGCTGCGGTCTGCGGAAAGAGCAGCATCAGGCCGAGCAGGGGAAATAAAAGCAGATAGAGCAGCCGGCGGCGAAGGCGGCTCCCGGATATAAAAGGAGATTGTTCTGGACGGTCGGACATGGCAGTGCTCCCGTACATAGAATTACTTTACTATATTCGGAATGTTCCGATTCCATGCACGCACGGCCGGCAATGTCCGCATGCCTGGGCAGACCGGATTCTTATTCGAAAGAATCGGAACGGGAAGCCGGGATCAGGAAGGAACGACCAGAAATTGGCGCTCGTATTCGGAGGGCTGCTCGATGCGGTAGCGCCCGTAGGAGAGCTGACGGTACAGCTCGGCGGCGGCGATATCCTGCAGGAAAAATTCAAGTGCGGCCCCGGAGAGCACCCGGTGTGCCCTGGCGGGCTGCCGGATCAGCGGAATCGGGAGGGCGGCGCTGTTTTTCAGATAAGGGCGCGCCGCCTCCGTCATGCCGAGAAGGCGCGCATAAGGCGAATGCTCCGGAGCCCGGAAGGAATCCTGCGAGGCCTGGGAGATCCCTAGGACGATGTGCAGTATCGCGCGTGAGAGCCGCGCATAGGTGACCTCCTTTGTCTTGAGCGACTGCAGAAAATCCGCTGTCCGGATGCAGGAAAAGCGCTTTGCAAAAAAGCGGGCCGCGAGCTCGGGCCCGACGTCCGCGCAGCCGGCGAGGGCGGACTGCGGCTGATTCAGAAGCTGATAAGAAAGCAAGACCGAAAGCTCGTCCTCCGTTACGGGAAAGGTGCGGAGAAATTCCCGTTCCAGAATATCGAAGGCCGCCCGGGGCATGTCGGAGGAAAGCGCCTGGAACAAGCCGCCCGGATTCTCTGCCGGTGAGATGCCGCTGGCGTGCGGCAGGGACCCCGACGCTTCCGAAAAAAAGCCGCGCAGCGCGGAGGAGGTCTCATGATAGCCCCTTCCGACCCGCTCGACCGCGATCGGACGGAGCGGGAGCTTTCTTTTCCGGCAGGCCCGGACATACTCCAGGCCGAGCAGACTGTTTGGGGAGTCGAGAAGCGGGGCGGACTCCGGTATAAGCCCGGATACGGCCCTTCGGCGGGCGGCCGGGAAGGTGAGGCCGGAGGCAAGGCCGGACCGGAGTGCGGTCCGATAGGCCGGCGGTTCGTCGAGGAGAAGCTCTGCCAGCGGGAGCGCCAGGGAGGAGAAATTCTCGCAGACAGCGGGCTCGCAGCCGAACACGAAGGAATCCGCGCCGAGGTCGGCGAGAAGGCGCACCGCGCCCTCCGCAAAAAATTCCGCGCTCGCCGCGGCGCAGAAAACCGGCAGCTCCGCGACGAGATCGGCCCCGCATCGCAGCGCGGCCTCCGCGCGCGCGTATTTCGAGAGCAGGGCCGGTGCGCCGCGCTGGACGAAATTTCCGCTCATGACGACGAGGACGAGCTCTGCTCCGGTCAGCTCGCGCGCCCTTTTCAGAAGATGTGCGTGGCCGTTGTGAAACGGATTGAATTCGGCGATAATTCCTGTAATTTTCATGACGGCTCCTCTCAGCGGCAAACGGCCGCAGTTCGCAGATATGCTTTTTTCCGGCGGGCAAATTGCTCCGGGAGCAGTCCGCGATTCCCGGATACGTCCCTGCAGTTCTTTGTGCGGACCGGCGCAGGCATTGCTGCGGACATTATAGCATGCCCTCCGGTGCGGTGCAAGCGGCGGAATATTTCGTCGGAGGAAATGGAAAATACATAACCGGAGAGGCAATTTTCAGCTTGTCACAGAGAAAAAATGGTATTATACTATATAAAACAGAAAACGAAAGGGGATAATGCAATGAGCTTTATCGAGGAAATCAAGGCCAGAGCAAGGCGGAATATCAAGACCATCGTGCTTCCGGAGTCCGAGGACCGCAGAATCTATGAGGCCGCGGCAAAGACGCTGGAGGAAGGCAATGCGAACATCGTCATCATCGGCAAAGAAGATGTGATCAGAAATAAATCGACCGGTCTGGATATCTCCAAGGCGACGCTGATTGATCCGGAGAAATACGACAGATTTGATTTGTATGTGGACAAGCTGGTCGAGCTGCGCAAGGCAAAGGGGATGACCCCGGAGCTTGCCCGCGAGACGATGCTGAAGGACTACACGACGTTCGGCGTAATGATGGTAAAGATGGGGGATGCGGACGGACTTGTCTCCGGGGCATGCCATTCCTCGGCGAATACGCTCCGGCCGTGCCTTCAGATTCTCAAGACTGCGCCGGGCACAAAGCTCGTTTCCGCGTTTTTCCTGATGATCGTGCCGAACTGCAACCTCGGCGAGCACGGCACCTTCGTGTTCGGAGACTGCGGCCTGAACCAGAATCCGACGCCGGACGAGCTGGCGGCGATCGCCGAGTCCTCCGCCAAGAGCTTTGAGCTGCTGGTCGGCAAGGAGGCAAAGATCGCCATGCTGTCGCACTCGACGAAGGGCAGTGCGAAGCACGCGGACATCGACAAGGTGACAAAGGCCGTGGAGATTGCTCACGAGGAGCATCCGGGGCTCAAGCTCGACGG
>CAMWWR010000094.1 GCA_947178045.1 uncultured Clostridia bacterium | reverse complement strand
TTATTAGAGTATTATTGGAATTATTATTGCAGAAAGCAGGGAAAAGATTAGGAGCGAAAGGGAACAGGCTGTGACGCTGTTACGGGCTGTGCCGGACTATAAAAGGAAATATGCCATTACGTATTCGCAGGGGGGTTACATTCTGCACAGAGCTGCAGAAATTCAAGAAATGGGAAGCTGCCAAAATGCTGCCAGGTATAAATGACAACGGATTTGAAGCTGGCCGCAGCGGCAGGGCCTGTGTGTATTGCCTTGTAAACCTCTCTTGTTGAAGAAACCCAAATAAAAATGTTGAATTCTTCTCCTTATAATGATAGAATAACCTACAAGGCTTATTGGCTTTGCAAGCCCGGACAGGCAAAGAATTGGATGCGGACGGAGCAAGGTTTGCGGCTCCCGCCTGTCGGTCGGACAGGTGAGACGCAGTATGGAGGAACAATGGGACTATTTGCAAAAATGTTTGGAACTCACAGTGAGAGGGAGATCAAGCGGATCGAGCCCCTGGCGGACCAGATAGAAGCACTCGAGCCGGAATACGAAAAGCTGACCGACGAGCAGCTGGCAGCGAAGACGGAGGAATTCCGGGAGCGGCTGGAAAAGGGCGAGACGCTGGACGATCTTCTGGTCGAGGCGTACGCCACGGTGCGCGAGGCCGCGAAGCGGACGCTCGGACAGCGGGCATACCATGTGCAGCTGCTCGGCGGGATCATCCTGCATCAGGGGCGCATCGCGGAGATGAAGACCGGCGAGGGCAAGACGCTCGTCTCGGTGTTCCCGGCGTACCTGAACGCGCTGGAGGGCAAGGGTGTGCATCAGGTCACGGTCAACGATTACCTGGCGCACCGCGACTCGGAGTGGATGGGAAAGGTGCACCGTTCTCTCGGGCTGAGCGTCGGCTGCATCTTAAACAGCATGAACAGTGATGAGCGCCGCCAGGCTTATGCGTGTGACATTACTTACGGAACGAACAACGAGTTTGGGTTCGATTACCTGCGGGACAATATGGTCAAGTACAAGGAACAGCTGGTTATGCGCGACTTGCACTTTGCGATTATTGATGAGGTAGACTCGGTGCTGATCGATGAGGCGCGCACACCTCTGATTATTTCCGGCCAGAGCAGCAAATCGACAAGCCTGTATGAGGCGTGCGATATTCTGGCAAGGCAGCTCAAAAAAGGTACGGAGAAAGAGCTCTCCAAAATGGATGTTATCATGGGCGAGGATTCACAGGAGTCGGGCGATTTTGTTGTCAATGAGAAGGATAAGAACGTAAACCTGACGGAAGAAGGCGTCGGGAAGGTGGAGAAATTTTTCCACATCGAGAACCTTGCCGACCCGCAGAACCTTGAGATACAGCACAATATCATCCTCGCACTGCGCGCACATTACCTGATGGCGCGCGACAAGGATTATGTGGTAAAGGATGACGAAGTGCTGATTGTCGATGACTTTACCGGGCGCATCATGCCGGGCAGACGCTATTCCGACGGCCTGCACCAGGCGATTGAGGCGAAGGAGCATGTGAAGGTAAAGCGCGAGAGCAAGACCCTGGCAACGATTACATTCCAGAATTTCTTCAATAAGTATACGAGAAAATGCGGTATGACCGGTACGGCGCTCACCGAGGAGAACGAGTTCCGCGAAATCTATGGTATGGATGTAGTGGAGGTGCCGACGAACCGTCCAATTGCGCGCAAGGATTTAAACGATGCGGTTTACAAGACAAAGAGGGAGAAGCTTACTGCCGTGGTTGAGGAGATCGCGAAGGCGCACGCGACCGGGCAGCCGGTGCTGGTCGGTACCATCACCATCGAGGCGTCCGAGGAGGTTAGCGCGCTTTTAAAGAAACGCGGCATCCCTCACAAAGTCTTAAATGCAAAATTTCATGAGCTTGAGGCGGAGATTGTCGCGGATGCGGGCCAGATGGGGGCCGTGACGATTGCGACGAACATGGCGGGCCGTGGTACGGATATCAAGCTTGGCGAGGGCGTGACGGATCTTGGCGGTTTAAAGATTATTGGTACAGAGCGGCATGAATCGAGGCGTATCGATAATCAGCTGCGCGGCCGTGCCGGACGTCAGGGCGACCCGGGAGAATCACGTTTTTATATCTCCCTCGAGGATGATCTGATGCGTTTGTTCGGCTCGGAGCGCATGATCGCGATGTTCAATTCCCTCGGGCTTCCGGATGGCGAGCAGATCGAGCACAAAATGCTCAACAGCGCGATCGAGAAGGCGCAGAAGAAGATCGAGGGCAACAATTTTGGCATCCGGAAAAATCTTCTGGAGTATGACCAGGTCAACAACGAGCAGAGAGAGATTATTTACGGCGAGCGCCGCAAGGTTTTGGACGGGGAGAACATGCGTGATTCCATCTTTAAGATGATCACGGATACAGTCGAAAGCGCAGTGAACCGCTGCATCGCCGAGGATGCGCTCCCTGAGGAATGGGATCTGGCGGAACTAAACAGTCTGTTGCTGCCGATTTTCCCGATTCCGCCGCTCGTGTTAGACGACGAGCTGTTAAAGCATGGTAAGCGGGATACTCTGACCCAGCATTTGAAGGAGGAAGTAGTGCGCTTCTACGAGGCGAAGGAAGCGGAATTTCCGGAGAAGGAGCAGCTGCGCGAGGTGGAGCGCGTTATCCTGTTAAATGTGATTGACCGCAAGTGGATGGATCATATCGACGACATGGATCAGCTGCGCCAGGGTATTGGTTTGCAGGCCCTCGGTCAGAAGAACCCGCTGACCGAGTATAAGTTTATGGGTTACGATATGTTTGACGCGATGACGACGGCAATTGCGGAGGATACCGTGCGCGGCCTGATGCACCTGCGCATCGAGCAGAAGGTGGAGCGCGAGGAGGTCGCGAAGGTGACCGGCACGAACAAGGACGACTCGGTGGCCAAGCAGCCGGTGAAGCGTTCCGCAAAGAAGATCATGCCAAACGACCCGTGCCCGTGCGGCAGCGGACAGAAATACAAATTCTGCTGCGGTAGGAAAGCGTAAAAACGGAACGGGCTGAAGGTTTTGTGGAGAGGTTTCATTGTGAGCCCGTTCCGTTCGAAGAATCGAAAATGAAGTCTTTGAGACTTAATTTTCGATTCTTCCAGGCGGGAGCAATGGCTGCTCCGCGCAGCGGGCAAAAGTTCCTTCCCTGGTTGTTGGGTATCGGGAGGGATTTTGCGGAACTCAAAAACAGCAGACTTCCGAAGCAGCGCCGGAAGGGATTCCCGGAACGAAGGGAGGGGAATCCCTTCCACGGAAAAAGCGCTGCGTAGGGAGTCTGCGGGACTTAAAATAAGAAAGAGGTGAGATTAAGTGATTGAGTTGGATCAGATCAAGTATACCATCGGAACTTACGCAAAGCCTTTAATCGAAGTGGGGGATTCACTTTGACCTCGCTAATAAACAGCTGAGGGTAGAGGAAATTGAAGGAATTATGCAGGAGCCGAATTTCTGGGACTCCGCCGAAAAGAGTCAGGCTTATGTCAAGGAGCTGAAGAACCTCAAGGACATTATTGCGCAGTACGGCGATCTGAAGCAGCGCTACGAGGATATTTTCATGCTGATCGACATGGCGAACGAGGAGAACGACGTTTCGCTCGTGCCGGAGATTCAGAAGGAGGCGGACAGCTTCATCGAGGAATTTGAGGAGCTGCGGCTCGACACACTGCTGTCCGAGGAATATGACAAGGACAATGCCATCCTCACGCTGCATGCGGGCGCGGGGGGCACGGAGAGCTGTGACTGGGCGGGCATGCTCAGCCGTATGTACCAGAAATGGGCGGACCGCAAGGGCTACACAACGGAAATTCTTGACTTCCTGGACGGCGACGAGGCGGGACTGAAGTCGATCACGATACAGATCAACGGGCAGAACGCCTACGGACATCTGAAATCGGAGCGCGGCGTACACCGCCTGGTGCGCATTTCGCCGTTCAACGCGGCGGGCAAGCGCCAGACCTCGTTTGTCTCGTGTGACGTTATGCCGGATATCGAGGAGGATCTCGATGTGGAGATCAACGACGAGGATCTTCGCATTGACACCTATCGCTCGAGCGGCGCGGGCGGGCAGCATGTCAATAAGACCTCGTCCGCCATTCGCATCACGCACCTGCCGACCGGAATTGTCGTGCAGTGCCAGAACGAGCGCTCGCAGTTCCAGAACAAGGATAAGGCGATGCAGATGCTGAAGGCGAAGCTGTATCTGCTCAAGCAGCAGGAAAATCAGGAGAAGGAGTCCGGTATCCGGGGCGAGGTGCGCGACATCAATTTCGGAAATCAGATCCGCTCCTATGTGCTGCAGCCGTATACAATGGTGAAGGATCACCGGACCGGCGCGGAGATCGCGAACGCGCAGGGCGTGCTGGACGGGGGCATCGACCCGTTCATTAATGCGTATTTGAAGTGGATCAATACGAAACCGGAGGAAGTGTAAAGGGGGGAGGCATTCATGTCGACAAAACAGATCATTTTCAAATTGGGAGATGAGGAGTACGGGATGGACATTTCGCTGGTGACAACGATCGAGAAGTATGCCGGCGTTGTTCCGATGCCGAATGCGCCCATGCACATTATCGGAATCCTGAGCCTTCGCGGGGACGTGATTCCGGTATACAGTCTCCGGAAAAAATTCGGCATGCCGGAGGTCACGGCGAGCGATAAGACCCAGCTGCTCATCACGCGCTGCAAGGACATTCTGGTCGGCTACAAGGTCGATTCCGTGTCGGAGATCATCGAGCTGGAGGACAATGAGGTACAGCCGGTTCCTACAATTGTGCGGTGTGCGGAAACACGGTATGCCCTGGGCGTTACAAACAAAAAGTCGCGCATGGTCGTACTGCTCGACCTGGAGAATATCCTGAACGAGCAGGAGGCCGAGGCCGTGAAGGATTTTGCGGAGCAGAATGAGAAAAAGAGCGCGACGTGACGGCAAGGACGGAGGCACTGCTCCGTGATTGTCCGGGAGGATGAGGCATGCTGCATAGAGGAAAACGAAAAATGAAGAAAAGAGCGGTAATTCCGGCACTGTTGCTGCTTGGGCTCTTGTTCCTGCCGCTTGTGCTGCGTAGCACAGATGCGGGCATACCGGGGCTGCAAAATCCGGATCAGGAAGGAAATACTGCGGCGGCCGGGAATGTGCGTCTTACAGCATTATCTGCAGAAGACTGGGGGAATAAGTGGGGAGCGCAGGGGACTTACAGAAGTGGATCGGAGACAGAGGTTGACCCCAATGATCCCAATGTCATGCTGTTGAGCGCTATGCTGAAACAAAAGATAGAGGAGCATACGGAAGCAGTGATGCGTGGTACGGACTGTACAGAAGAGACTGCGGTACCAACAGCGATTCCTGCAGAAAAGGGAAAGGATTCGAAGATTTTATAAAGTCCCGGCTGCGGGGAATATGCCGGCAAGGCGCGGATTGCATGCCAGATCCGGGCAGCTCCGGAAGAGGCCGGAAAGTACAAACAAGCGAACAAATATTCGAAAATCTGTTGCTTAATAGCATCCGGTATGCTATAATCATAGGACAGAAAAGAGAGTATTTGTTCGCTTTTTTCGCGCGTATGTTTATTGCTGAAAAATCCGGACATAGTTATAGAATCGATTCATAAAGGAGGACACTTTCATGGATCATTTCAAATTAGTTTCGGAATACCAGCCCACCGGCGACCAGCCGGAGGCGATCGAGGCTCTTGTGAAGGGATTCGAGGAGGGCAACCAGTTCGAGACGCTGCTTGGCGTGACCGGCTCGGGCAAGACTTTCACGATGGCGAACGTGATTGCGCGGCTCAACCGCCCGACGCTCGTCATTGCCCACAATAAGACGCTGGCCGCCCAGCTCTACGGCGAGTTCAAAGAATTTTTCCCGGAGAATGCGGTCGAATACTTCGTTTCTTACTATGATTATTACCAGCCGGAGGCCTATGTGCCTTCGACGGATACCTATATTGAGAAGGATTCCGCCATCAACGACGAGATCGACAAGCTGCGCCATTCGGCGACGGCGGCTCTTACGGAGCGGCGCGATGTGGTCATTGTTGCCAGCGTGTCCTGCATTTACGGGCTCGGCAGCCCGATCGACTACCAGAGCATGACACTGTCGCTGCGGCCAGGAATGCAGAAGGACCGTGACGACGTGCTCCGGCGCCTGATTGACATCCAGTACACGCGCAACGATATGGATTTCAAGCGCGGGACGTTCCGCGTGCGGGGCGACGTGGTCGAGGTCTTTCCGGTGGCGAATGAGGACACGGCGGTGCGCGTCGAGTTCTTTGGGGACGAGGTCGACCGGATTACGGAGTTCGACGTGCTGACCGGCGAGGCGAAATGCACGCTGGAGCATTTTCTGGTTTTTCCGGCGTCGCATTATGTCGTGTCGCCGGAGCACATGGAGGCCGCAATCAAAAACATCGAGGCGGAGCTGGAAGAGCGCATCCGCTATTTCAAGAGCGAGGACAAGCTGCTGGAGGCGCAGCGCATTTCCGAGCGCACGCATTTCGATATCGAGATGCTGCGCGAGACGGGTTTTTGCTCGGGCATCGAAAACTATTCGATGCATCTGTCCGGGCTTACGCCGGGCTGCACGCCGAATACGCTGATGGACTATTTCCCGGAAGATTTTCTCATTATTGTGGACGAGTCCCACATCACGATCCCGCAGGTGCGCGGCATGTATTCGGGCGACCAGGCGCGCAAGACGACGCTTGTGGATTACGGCTTCCGCCTTCCGTCCGCGAAGGACAACCGCCCGCTCAATTTCGGCGAATTTGAGGAAAAGATCAACCAGATGCTCTTTGTCTCCGCGACGCCGAACGTGTATGAGCAGGAGCATGAGCTGATGCGGACGGAGCAGATCATCCGCCCGACGGGCCTGCTCGACCCGGAGATCTTCGTGAGGCCGGTCGAGGGGCAGATCGACGATCTGATCGGCGAGATACGCCGGGAGACGGAAAAGAAAAACAAGGTACTTGTGACGACGCTGACAAAGCGCATGGCGGAGGAGCTCACCGACTATATGCGCCAGGTCGGCATCCGCGTGAAATACCTGCATTCAGACATCGACACACTTGAGCGCTCCGAGATTATC
>CAMWWR010000093.1 GCA_947178045.1 uncultured Clostridia bacterium | reverse complement strand
CAAAGCAGTGTATTCCCTGGCAAATCCGCAAGCCTCTGAAAAAGGCTTTGCATCCTGCCGGAGATTCTGAGGAAGCGGTGATTAAATCAGCGCTTCCTTAGAACCAGCCGAAGCATTTCCCGGCCCAGTAGATCAGCCCCAGCACCCAGCTGCAGACAACGCCGTACAGAATGACCGGTCCGGCGATGGTAAAAATCTTGCAGCCGACGCCGAACACCCAGCCCTCCTGCTTGAACTCGATGGCGGGCGAGGCAACCGAATTCGCGAAGCCGGTGATCGGCACGACCGTACCGGCTCCCGCGAAGCAGGCAAGGCGCTGATACCAGTTCAGGCCGGTCGTGAGCACGGAGAGAAGGATGAGGCTTAACGTTGTATAGGCGGCGGCCGTCTCCTTCTCACAGCCGAGAGACTGGTACAGATTCAAAAAACCCTGCCCCAGCACGCAGATCAGGCCGCCGATCAGATAGGCCTTGCACACATTTCCAAGATAGCTCCGCTTCGGCGTCGCCTTCTTGACATATTGATTGTACAGCTTCTCCCTCTCCTTCGGATCCTTTTCCTTCATCACATCCCCGACAAGCTTCTTATCCTCGGGCTTCATATTTTTCTGGATCTCTTTCGCTTTTTCTTCCGGATTCATACACTCCCTCATTTCTGCGCTGCATTTTCACATGGCGGGCCTGCGGCGCAGCGCGGACACAGGCCTTTTTTCATCAAGCGGCCGCACAGAGCGATCCTCTTCTTTGCTGCTGCACGGCCGCATTCCTCACAGAAAAAAATCCACGGCGGCCCCGAGCAGCTTTCCGAAGGCGAACGCGAGCACAAAAGCCGTCAGCCCCCTGTGCAGCTTCAGCCTCCGGGAGATGATCGGAACCACATTCAGCAGCTCGGCGAGTGCAATCGACAGGCAGCCGATATAGATGCCGGCAAAAAAGCCGAAACACAGCTGCAGCGCGCCTCCCAGCCAGCTGGTATGAAAGACCGGAGCATAGTGGAAAAAATAATTGCCGGCCGTCGCGCCTATCACGACGCAGTCCTCGTAGAGCATGGCGCGTCCGATCGTTTTGGTGGAGGCCGCCATGCGGCTCACCACGCCGATCATCGTGACAAAGGCAAACATTCCGGCAGCGACCAGCGCGCCGCTGCACACCCCTGTCACAAACAATAAGATTTTCTGAGCCCACTCAGCCGGAAACATCGATCGTTTTCCCCTCTCTCGAGGCGGATTTCAAAATCGCCTCGTTGGAATCCTTTTCGTAGATCCTCAGCTGCACCTGGAGCGGCGTCGGGTCGGAGCTCATTTTCAAATGCGAAAAATGATTGAAAAACACGATGATGCCGGCCGGCAGCCCGATGCAGTAGCCGAGCTCAAGCAGTCCCGGCCCCGAAAGCTCCTGCCCCGTTATGATTTTCTGCAGCCTCCCGAAAATATCCGATACACTCGCATCCTGATTGAAGGTCATGATGGTGAACGCCGATCCGATCGTCACCGCGAAGCATACGAAAATGATCTTCAGACCGCCCTTCCACTTTGCCTGCTTCTCCGGCGGCTGGTACTCCACGATAAAATCGATCTCTCCCTCGTTCATAACCGTGTAATCCGGATGCTGCTTCTGAATGAACTCAATCACCTTCATAATCGAAAAAACATACTTCTGCTTCTGCTGCTTATCCGGCACGACAAAGAGCACCTGCCCGCCCAGCTCGCTGATCACCTTTTTATCCGGGCCGGTCATCGTGACAACATCCTCCAGAAATACCTTCGGATTTTTTACGAGGGCCGCCTGCTCCGCCTTAATGTAGATTACGCGCTCCGAAGCCATGCCTCCACCTCTTTCTCCTCCGGCGTTCCTGCGAAGAAATAGTCCGCATCCGGCTCCTTCACAAAGGTCCCCTCCGGCATGACGCTGCTCTTCTCCTGAAACAGGGAAAAATATAAGAGTACGGCTACAATTCCGAGAACAACGAAAATTCCGGTTATCCAGATCGTCTTTTTCATGATTCACCTCATTTCTGTATTTTACGTTAGTTTTTCCGTGAACAGAAAAAATATTCATATTGATAGGAGCCGGCAAGCTTTAAATTGACAAGAGCCGCCGCACGCACTATAATAGAAATGGGGAGCGTCACCCATAACAAAAAACGGCAGATCACAGGAGCTTTTCACCGGAAAGCGGAACAGGGGGAGGATACCCATGACAAAAAACAAGGTTTCCGCAGACAGGCAGACCATCCGCGTTTTATCGCCGGATGGACAGGCTGCAGGCTCGACCTACCCGAAGCGGGCGGCCGGGCTGGTAAAAAAGGGTCGGGCATGTTATGTGAACGACTTTACAATTCGTCTGAATATGTCCGATGCCACATTGAATTCGGAGGTAATCAAGATGGATAACAGAAATCATAATATAGAGACAGGCAGGGAACAAAGCGAGGACAAAAGGATAAAGCTGTATTTTGACGCGCGCAGCTGGCGTTTCAACAAGGACTGCAAAAAGGTCGGCGAGCGCTCCTTCATGCAGGGGCCGCTCGGTGAGCTGGTCGAGGCCTACATGATCGGCAACTGGAGCCATGACTGGACGGAGATCGTTTCCGAAACACTCCTCCTTCCAAAATACGCGGACTGCAGCTTTACCTTCTGGCTGAACGGCGGCGAGAACGACCGGAACGACGAGGTCTGCCGGTTCGAGGTCGTGCTGAACAATGACTACGATCAGCGCTATACCTACAATCTGAACCGCAATTACATTCGTCCGCTGAAAAAGCTGAACGGCTGGGAGCTTTATGAAATTCCGTTCCACACCCGGGACAACGAATATACGCAGCTGCGCTTTGTCGCACAGAGAGCGTATATGACGGTGACTGCCGCACAGGACGCCTCGACTTACGCGCATCTGGCCGACACGCCGGATCCGTTTGAGGATGAGCGGCCGCAGCGCCACAATCTTATATTTGCCGACGGCTTCCCGAAAAATTCCTGGTACAGCACCGAGCAGCTCTCGGCAAAGCGCAGAGAGCGGGAGCAGAAGCAAAAGTCTTTTGAAAATGCCGGAAAAACGGAATTTAACCAAATTCCTCCGCTGCCTCCTGTTTTCGGAGCTGCAGCCGGTGCCTTCCCGGCACAGGCGCTTCCTGCTTTCCCGACTGCGGACAGTGCCTGCCAGGCACAGCTGGAACAGATTCAGCGGAAAATGGACAGCATTACTGCCGCATGCGAGGATATCGAAAAATTCGATGTTGATAGCTTTGTAAAACAGCTTCGGGAAACACTGGAGGACGCGCTCGCGGACCACAGGGAAAACCCCGACCTGGACGACCTCATCAACGATACCGTGGAAAGTGTCACGGATACACTGAATGATGCGTCGGAAGCCATACAGGATGCACTGGAGGAGGTTTCCGACCAGATCGAGGAGCTGAAGGATTCTCTCGAGCAGGACGAGGATTGAAAGCTGTTTTCGACCGGGCAAAGCCGGTGAAACTCCCGGCCGGGTCGAAAACAAAGGGTGCTTTGCCTGACCATAAAGTATCCATCAAAGAAAACATATAAATAACGGCAGAGGGCAGGAGACGGCGCAAACCGCTCTCCTGCCCTCTTTGTGTTGACCGCACGGCCAAAATACGGTATAATGCTGGATAGTTCATTCAAAGAAAGGAAGAGCCAGATGATTTCAAAGGTAGATTCATTAGATGAAAAATTAGAAAGCATTACAATGAAAACAGTCGGAGATTCCGAAAGCCCGACAGTAAAAAAGCTGAAAAATCTGCCCGTCAAGCGGAAGCTGACCACCCTGTCCCGAACCTTCATTATCGGAATGGTGCTGATCGCCGCGATCGGCGCAGTCGGCCTCTGGATGGTAAGGCAGCAGGCCATGGTCATGGCAGAAAAACGTATGCCCGCCGTGATGCTGGCGCAGGATATGAACACACTGGCCTCCGAATATCAGCGGCTGCAATACGCCTATGTCATTGCTATGGCACTGGGAACGGACGGCTCGCAGTACCGGAGGGATCTGGAACAAAATAACCGGCTGCTGCAGGAGGATATGGAATTATACGAAAAGTACCTCAACAAAAGCGACCGGACTCTGCTGACCTCTCTGAAGGAATCATGGCAGGCTTATCTGACCTCCACACAGGCAATTCTGAATGTGGACAGCTCGGTGGACGCGGAAGCGGTCGCCCTGCTGGAGCAGGCCGGGAAGAGCTTTGACAATTTTCAGGCAAGCATGGACGAATTGATCCAGAGCAATGTGGCAAAAGGCGTGGACAGCACCTTCCAGATCAACGCCACCTACATATTTTCCATGGTCCTTATGATCGGATTTGCCGTGGGCGCGGTGATTGTGGGCGGAATGATCTCGACGGGTATCCGGCTTCTGATCATTCATCCGCTGCAGCACATTCGAACCGCCCTCAAGGAGCTTCAGGAGGGAAATCTGGACGCAAAGCTCAATTATCAGTCGGAGGATGAATTCGGCGAGCTCTCAAATGATATCCGTGAGTTTATGGGCAGTCTGGAAACGATCATCAAGGACGAAAACAGGATCCTCGCAAAAATGAGCGGCGGAGATTTCAATGTCTCCTCGAACATGAAGGATAAATACCATGGCGAATTCCGGCTGATCCTGGACTCGCTTTCGGAGATCAAGCATAAGCTCGGCTCGACCCTGTCCAACATTCAGGACGCTTCCGTCCAGGTAAATGCCGCCTCCGAGCAGATGGCGACGTCCGCCCAGACGCTGGCGGAGGGCTCTGTCGAGCAGACCAACAGTGTGTCCGGCATCCTCTCCATGGTGCATGATATGGAGAAAAAGGCGGAAAACGGCGCAAAGCGCGCGGAGGAGGCGAGCGATTACGCGAATGACGTGAAGCGCCAGGCCGCGGGCGGAAATAAGCAGATGAACAGCATGATGGAGGAAATGAATACGATTTCGGCAACCTCCAGAGAGATCAGTACGATCATCGACAGCATCGAGGAAATTGCCTCCCAGACAAACCTGCTCGCCCTCAACGCCTCGATCGAGGCGGCAAGAGCCGGGGATTCCGGAAGGGGCTTCGCCGTTGTTGCAGAGGAGATCGGCAAGCTGGCAACACAGTCCGCAGAAGCGGCGACAAACACAAGAAACCTGATTCAAAAGTCGATGTCCCAGGTCGAGCGGGGCAACGAGATTGCAAAGACCACCGCGGAGGCCTTTGCCGCAGTAAATGCAGGTATTGTCAAGGTTGTGGATCTGAGCAGCCTGGTAAGGGAGGACTGCGAGAAGCAGGCCAGCGCGGTGCGTGATATTAATCAGAGCGTGGAGGTAATCTCCGGGGTCATCGAAAGCAATTCCGCCGCCGCACAGGAGACCTCCGCGACCAGCGAGGAGCTGGCTGCGCACGCCACCACCCTGCAGGATATGCTCGGGCGTTTTTCGTTCTCCCGGTAGACCTCCGTAAGGTTCCTGCTGCCGGCGTTTTCCCATATACCCGCAGCGGATATTTTTGCAGGTGTTGCTGCAGCCGCTATTTTTCCGGATATCTTTGCAGCGGATATGTGGGCTTTGCAGCTCCTGTTGAAAAAAGGCCTCGTCGGAAGCTTTCTGCATACAGCATAAGCTTCCGGCGGGGCCTTCTCTTTTTATACTCTCGTTTCAGAGAAACGCTGATAAGAGCGTTTCCGGCTCTCTTCCCTTATCAGAGTTTCGCGATATCCACCAGACTCAGCGCCTTCTTATGCCTCGTCTCCAGGCTTGTCACAAGCGCGTTCGCCGTATCGAGCGAGGTCAGGCAGGTCACGCCCGTCTCGATCGACACGCGGCGGATCAAAAAGCCGTCGCGCGATTTATCGCGCCCCTGCGTCGGCGTGTCGATCACAAGGTCAATCTCATGCCCGAGCAGCAGATCCATCACATTCGGACTCTCCTCGCTCACCTTCTTCACTTTGATCGCATGGACGCCGTTTTCCTTTAACACGCGCGCCGTGCTGCGCGTCGCGTAGATCTCATAGCCGAGCGCCTCAAAGCGCTTTGCCACGGCGGCAGCCTCAAGCTTATCCGCATCCTTGACCGTGATAATCATTTTCC
Source organism: uncultured Clostridia bacterium (assembly GCA_947178045.1). Lineage (GTDB taxonomy): Bacteria > Bacillota > Clostridia > Lachnospirales > Lachnospiraceae > RGIG4057. Next base: position 1,030 of record CAMWWR010000093.1, on the reverse strand, counting down.
TGTGCTTCGGCAGGTCGATGCCTGCGCCGAGGAACGCCTTGTAAAGCGCCTCGTCAAAATCCTTCGAGATGCCGAGGCACTCGCCTGTCGATTTCATTTCCGGACCAAGCGAAGTATCCGCGCCGCGCAATTTCTCAAACGAGAACACAGGCATCTTGATCGCGATGTAATCTGATTTTGCCGCCAGTCCCGTGCCAAAGCCCATGTCCTTTACTCTCTCACCAAGCACTGCCCGCGTCGCCAGATCGACAATCGGAATGCCCGTTACTTTGCTAATATATGGCACGGTACGGCTCGAGCGCGGATTGACCTCAATGACATAGACCTCGTCCTCGTACACGATAAACTGGATATTGATTAACCCGATGACATGCAGGGATTTTGCGAGCTTCCTCGTATATTCCACAATAACCCGCTGCACCTTCCCGGAAACCGACTGCGCCGGATACACCGAAATGCTGTCGCCGGAATGGATGCCCGCGCGCTCGACATGCTCCATAATGCCCGGAATCAGGATATCCTCGCCGTCGCAGACTGCGTCCACCTCGACCTCCTTACCCATCAGGTATTTGTCCACCAGAATCGGGTGTTCCTGCACGGTGCGGTTGATGATTGCCATAAATTCACGCACATCGTCGTCGCTGATCGCGATCTGCATGCCCGCGCCGCCGAGCACATACGACGGGCGCACCAGCACCGGATAGCCGAGCTCGTTCGCGGCCTTGATTGCCTCCTCCGCCGTGAATACGGTCTTGCCCGCCGGCCTCGGAATACAGCATTTTTCAAGAATTTCGTCAAAGAGCTCGCGATCCTCCGCCGCGTCGACATTTTCCGCGGAGGTGCCAAGAATCGGAACGCCCATCTTTAACAGCGCCTCTGTCAGCTTGATTGCCGTCTGGCCGCCGAACTGCACAACCGCGCCGTCCGGCTGCTCCAAATCAACAATATTTTCCACATCCTCCGGGGTCAGCGGCTCGAAATAAAGCTTATCCGCAATGTCGAAATCCGTGCTGACCGTCTCCGGGTTGTT
>CAMWWR010000092.1 GCA_947178045.1 uncultured Clostridia bacterium | reverse complement strand
GTATTCGCCCTGGCAGATATGTACATGGATCGCCGATTTCAGATTCAATGCCCGGCAATCCGTGACCAGAACAGCGGCATACATCCGCTCCGGAAGTTGTCCCATTTTCAGCATGAGCCTCCGGAAGGTTTCGGTCTTTGCCCGTTCTACGATGCCACTTTCGATCCTGCGCAGAGCCTGTGTTGAACAAATTTCATTATTTTGGTTGTTCTCCTCCTCTGCTTTATTTCCCGCTCTTCTCCACAAGGCTCCCTCTGTGCACTTTTCCCTTCCAGTCTCCTGAGATTCTTTCCCATCGTAAATCTGAACCAGCTCATCCTGGGTCAGCCCCAGTGCCTCCCGCCTCATACGGATCATATCTCCCAATCGATAAATGGCCATTGGTATTTCTCCTCCAGATGCTGCCGTATCTCCTTTGCTTCTTTATTGTCCTCGCCTTCATAGAAGGAAAATATGGTATATGCAGTCAGAAAATCTCTCAGACACTGTCTCCTTTCTTTCTGCTCCATTCTTCCTCTCCTATTCCGCTCTCCGGCTTGCGCCTTCTCGTCCTCTGTTTCCTCTATCCCGCTACTGGCTCCTTCTGCCGCGACTTTGAGTTCCATTGCCTCTGCTCTGGCTTCCCGGACCTTCGCCCTGACAAGAAAGATCTCGCCTCGGTTTTCCAGCTTTGATGTACCGTACAGCTCCTCCAGAGCCTCGTCACAGATCAAAATACTTTTTTCGTATTTTCCATTCTCATACAGGCACTCCGCATAATATTGCATGGCAATGCGGTACGGTGCCGGAACCCCCCACTCCCTCCGGCAGCCCCATGCAAAATAAGCATAGAGCTCATCGTATTCCTTTTCCCTCTCAACAGAATTCTGAGTGCAGGAAATGATCTCCGCCATACAGCGCAGCTCCAGATTGCTCAAAATTTCCCGCTGTCTGAATTTTTCCCGGTGGCTCGGTGCTGTGGCTTCCAGCGCCTTTAAAAACAAGCTCTTACTCTTTTCTCTGTCTGGTCGGGAGCCTGTCTGCGCCAGAAGGCCTCTCTGGAAATCGAGGAACTGTCCGTGAAGCCCTTCTGTGCCGTACCTTTCCCCGTAAGCTGCCAGCTCTTCCTCCGCCTGCGCCTCTTCCCCCTTCCCGACCAGATTTCCGATCCTCTCTCTCTGCCTGTACGCAAAATAATCCGCATCGTCGAGAACAAACTCATATTCCGACGGTTCGATCTTCATCCTGCCCAGAAAGGCCTCAATCATCAGAAAGTCCACAACCCTTCCGCCTGTTTCAATCCGTGAAAAAGTAGCCAGCGAGCAGATTCCATCGCATATTTCCTTCTGTGCATATCCCCTTGCTTCCCTGGTGATTTTAAGATCATTTCCAATACCATTTTCGGCAAACCGGCTTCTCTCGACCTTCTCTTTTCTCTCCATCATTACACCCCGTATCAGTTGCAAACCTGCTCGCAATACTGCTTTGATCAGAAGCCCTCTTGAAAGCAGGTTGTTTTTTCTTTTTTATTGATTATATCGTATTTTTCCTAAAATTTCAATAAATTTTTCTCCCATACTATACACTTTTTATTTAGATGGACGGAGACGCCCGAAGCCCACATGTCAGAATTCAAGTATCTTTATCTCCAGCGGCACATCGCTGCCGCAGGCCCCGAGAATGCAGGCCGTATAGCTGACGCCAGGCATAACTCTGACGTAGATTTCTCCCGCCGATTCCGGGAGCGGCATACGGTTCGCGCTATTTGAAACCTGCGCATCGCCGGATTCCGGCCTCCTCATGCTCTGTGTGCCCGTCCCGCCGTATGCTGGCTCCGCCATCGCCGCGCAATCCTCCGTCTCCGCCAGCCAAAAATCGTAGCTTCCCGCCGCCGCCGGCAAAAACGAGGTGCAGGCGCCCGGCGCGACGCAGGCGAACACCGTATCCCTGTCCTGCAGCACCCGGAACGGACCGTCGTCAAAGGTATAATTCGCGACGCGGAAGCACCCCTTCCCCTTGCCCGCATCACAGACCGTCTCCGGCATCGGGATGAGGGACAGCTGATTCATCGTGTTGCAGATCACGAGAGTCAGCTGGCTTCCCTCCGGAAACGGCACGGTTTCGGAGAGCAGCTCCTCCCCTGTCTCCCGGCTGACGACAGTGACCCTTCGAAAGCCTCCGGTAATTCTCGCATAGCCCGAGGCTTCCCCGTAGCGCAGCTCCTTCACGACCTCCCGGTTTCCGATCACAACGCCGACCGCCGGCGCGAAGCAGGCCGCATGCAGCACCCGAACTCTGGAAAACAGAACTCCCTGTTCCATAAATGCCTCCAAAACAAAATCTCCTGCATCCATTTTATGCAATGCAGGAGATTTTGTGATTCCACGGCTATTCACGCGGATAATATTCTGTGCCGGAAGCGCCCCGCCGGACAATCCCTCCGTTTTGGTTTACGCAGAGGGTAATTCATCCTCAGTTTTGATTCACGCGGATAATGCAGGCCTCCCCGCTGTAGCTGCCCGTCTCTGTCTCAAACACGACCTCACCGAGACTTCTCAGCAGCTCTTCGTTGACGCTGTCCGCAAGGCCGCGGCTCTCCTGGATGCTGTCATACACATCCCGGACGGTATCATTGCCTCTGATGTTGCGCTCCGACACGCCGATGTAAATATAGTCGATATTATACTTTTCGATAAGCTCGCGTACCTCCGCTTCATCCTGCGAATAATAGATCGCGAGCACATCCTTTCTTCTCTCGTCCACCACGGCAGGGAAGCCGCCCGACGCGTCGCTTCTCCAGAGCCACTCGTGGGTCTGCCAGCCGAGCACGGTCGGGAAGCCGGTCATCGCGGAAACTCTCTCGTAAAAGCTGTAGCTGGATCCCCAGCACTCGAGGACGACCGGACGGCCCGTGATATTTTCCTTCAGCCAGGCGATCGCCTCCGCGTCCGCCATATTTTCCTTTTTCAGGAATGCGGTCGCATCCAGACCCTGGTAGCGGCTGCGGTCCCTCACATTGCCGAACCAGCCGTTCACCCCGTTCCCGAAATAGCCGAGCGTCGTGATAAAGCAGAGCGCCAGCACAATGCCTGCCACCCTTTGAAAATACGAGCGCGCGAAAACAAGGAGCTTCATCAGAATGTAGGCCATACATATCCCGAACATAATGTAGGACTGATAGGTCAGCTTGAACATCGTGTTCGCCCGCTTGTAAGCGCCCTCATAGATATCCTTCACATAGATCCACTCCGGAATCATCACAAGCCCGATCCCACAGAGCCCGATTGTCACGATGAACAGATCGGACACCTGCAGACTTTCGATGAACTGGAAGAGCTTGTTTTTGTCCCCCTTATCATCCCGGATGCGCGTGCCGTCCGATGAATAGCGGTAGCCGGGCAGCATGCCCGCGCGGTACGCATCCGTGTAGCGGTCCCACAAAAAGATCAGGATCAGGAGGATCGGCAGCCCCCACAGTATGGCGAGCTGATGCACCGGCGTGCGGTAATAATTCAGGCGGAGCTGCGTCGAGATCTGATCGAAGCTGATCGTAAATGGCAGACTGACGATCTTGGAAATCAGAAGCACCAGCACCGCCTGCAGCGCCGTCAGCTTGACGGTGTTCATCGAAAAGCGGTACACAACCGCATTGGAAAACAGAATGATCGCCCCCGCCACGACAAAATAGATCGGAAAATCCCAGAAATTCGTTGTGTGGAACATTCCGATAAAAAAGCCGAGCAGCAGAATCATCGGATGGAAGGCCTCGCCGATCATGGACGGCTTCGCGCTCTCACAGCCGGCGCGCACCTCGTCCATCTTCTCCTTGCGGTACAAAAGCCACGCAAAGAGCATCGCGAGCACCGTCAGGACGAACATAATGTTGATGACATGCGCGTGCAGATCACCGAGAATAAACGAATAGCTCGGGAACTCATGAATCGTTTTGTCCGAGGTATCCGGATTATAGCCAATGTAGCGCGTCGAGTTCGGAAACCAGAATTTATCGATGTCCGCCTCGTCGTAGCCGACCAGCTTTTCTGCCCACGGCACAAACCAGCGGAAGAAAAGATAATGCATATTGCCCGCAACGGAAACGGCAAGTCCCGCCACCACGCCCGTCGCCGGCGGCAGCACCGCGGACAGCGCTGGACGCAGCCTGCGCGCCCGTTTTGAGGCGTTCTCCGCGCTCTCGCCGCGCCTTTTCATACCCCGGTCCTGCAGGAATGTGCGCACGATATTGTTTGCCAGGGAGAACGGCATCGAAAAACCGAAGGCCGCCAGCGTCATCATCATCAGATTGTAGCCGTACTCCACCCCAACGCCCGAGAGCTTTGTCAGATAGGTCGCGAGATATTGCCCGACATAGTAATAATTGATGCTCTTGCCCGCCATCCACAGATCCTCGGGCGGCATATAATCGCAGCGGTCCATAACTGCCATGAAGCCGTAGTCCATAAACTTCTCCGTCCCGTAGGCTTCCGGCTTAAAGGCGCGCAGATAGCACCAGAAGGCGAAAAACAGAAAGAAGATCACCTCGGATTTCAGGGCCGCCGAGAGCTTTTTCGCCGTCACCTGATAGCTGCACGCCCTCGCGTACCACGAATCCGGCTTCCTTTTCTGCAGACGCAGGGTCAGCAAGGCCAGCCCGATCCCGAGCGCCATGCAGATCACCACGCAGACGGCCGAATTCAGCGCGCTGAATTTCATGATTCTGAGCGAGGAGAGATACCACATCAGCATACCGGTAAACGCCAGCCCGATCGCCTTTGAGAAAATAAAGCCCCCGTCATGGAATCTGCCGAAAATCAGGCCGGTCACAGGGTATGCAACCAACCCGAGCCCCAGCAGCACAAGCCACCAGGTAAACACGCGCCCGAAGTCCGCACCGAGCAGCGTCCTCGCAAGCAGCATAACCGCGCCGAGCAGCACAGCCGGGACAAGAAAATAGCCTACAGCATCCGTCTTCCTTTTCATTTCCAACCTCTTTTCTACTCCTTAATCTCGTTTTTCAGACATTTATTGATCGTCCGAAAATCCCGGAACGCCTGCTTTCCGATCTTGAAAATCTTTTTCAGATTGATCGAATTCACTCCCCCCTGCCTCGGGCGGAACGTGATCGGCAGATACAGCACCGGCTGCTTCTTTTTCGCGTAGATCACGGAGAGTATCACATTGGAGAGATTAAAATTCTCCGGCACAAGCTTCAGATTTTCCTCCAGATCCCTCGCCTGCATCAGGCGGAACGGCGTGTTCGCGTCCGTCACCGTCACATGGAAGCAAAGGCGGCACACAAGCTTGAGCGTCTTTGTCACAAAAATGCGCGACAGGCCGTCCTGGCGGCCCTTGCGGTGCCCGATCACCATCGCGTAGTTCGCTCTTTTTTCCCAGAATGCTCCGAATTCACCCGGCAGCGTCTGCCCGTCCGAATCCGTCTGGAACACATAATCCGCGCCGGCCTTCAGCGCATAATGATACCCGTAGAGCACCGTCGCGCCGTGCCCCTGATTCTGCTTCGTCACCGGCTCAAACATCGGTAGCTCCTCCGCCAGCTTCTGCATCTTCGCCCAGGTCGAATCCTTACTCCCGTCATCGATCACGACAAGCCTGCTCTCCCCGCCGATTCCCTCGACGACCGGATACCAGTCGCGCACGACCTGCTCGATATTTTCCTCCTCATTGTACGCCGGTATCACAATATACAATTTTTCCATAATCCTTCTCCCTGCTGTGTTCTTTTCTCCGCCGCACTCCTGTTTTCCCGCTGCGGCACTGCGGCTGCCCTTCCCGCCTGCGCTGTTTCCCGTCGCGCCATTCTCTTTTTCCTCTGCAATCCTGCGGCAGCCACGCTTTTCCGGAGTCTGCTGCTCTCTGCCGGCTTCTGCTTTTCACCGCCTTCTGCAGTCCCCTTCTCAGCCATCCTGCCGTATCTTATCCCGGTACAGATCCAGCGCGCTGCGCACGACGGCATCCATGTTGTAATAGCGGTATTCTGCGAGCCGCCCGAGGAAATATACATTTTTCTCCTGCTCCATCTCTTTCTGGTACAGAGCAAACTGCGCCCTGCAGTCCGCGGTAGGGAACGGATAGTACGGCTCGCCCTCCGCCTTCGGGAATTCCTTTAGAATCGTCGTCCTGCGGCTCTCCTGCCCGGTCATTTTTTTGAATTCCGTAATACGGGTATAGTCGTAGTCATTCGGATAATTCACGACCGGCGCTTCCTGATAAGATTCGCAGTCAAAGGTCTCAAACACAAAATCAAGACTGCGGTATTTCAGTCTGCCATGCTTATAGTTATAGTATTCGTCCGCCGGCCCCGTATAAATCAGCGTATCCCAGTCAAGCTCCTCACGCACCTCCTGGAAATCCGTGTTCAGCAGAATTCGGATGTTGCTGCTCGCCGCCATCGCTTCGCACAGCTTCGTGTAGCCGCAGCGCGGCATTCCCTGGTATTTATCCGTAAAATAGCGCGTGTCGCGGTTGTAGCGCAACGGAATCCGTGAAATCACGGACGTGTCGATATCCGCCGGGTCGACGCCCCACTGTTTCTTCGTATAATTTTCAAAGAATTTCTGGTAAATCTCCTCTCCGACCTTGGACAGCGCCACGTCGCGGCTTGTCCGGACCTCGTCCATCGGCACCGCCCGCGCGCTGATAAAGCGCTCCATCTCCTCCGGCGTCATGGAGCAGTTGTAGAGCCGGTTGATTGTCTCCAGCGTGATCGGCATCGGAATCAGATTGCCGTCCACCTGCGTCAGCACCCTGTGCCAGAAATCATTCCACTTCGTAAAGCGCCCGAGATATTCGTACACCTCGCGGTCGTTCGTATGGAAAATATGCGGTCCGTAATTGTGGATCAGAATGCCGTCCTCATTGTAGGAATCGTAAACATTCCCCCCGATATGCCCCCGTTTTTCGACAATGAGCACCTTCTCGTTTTTTTCGTTTGCAATTCTCTCTGCCACCGTCAGACCCGCCAGGCCCGCTCCGACAACAATGTATTTACAGTGCATCGCGCTCTCCTTTCCTCGCTCCGTATCTCGTTTTCATATTTATAGCTCCCGCCCGGAAGTTTGCGCCCACAGCGCAAACTTCCCATGGGAAAGGGCTCACCCCCGGGAACCTTTACAGCCGCACTTGCGGCCCGTT
>CAMWWR010000091.1 GCA_947178045.1 uncultured Clostridia bacterium | reverse complement strand
GACGGTGGACGCGGCAAAAATGAAGAGCGCGGCTGATCTGAGCGTGATTGCGGAGGCCTATTACAAGAATGGAAACTATGATACCGCGCTTGTTTACTATGAGCAGATTTATCAGAAAAATCAGTCGAGGCGGATCCTGATCAACATGATAAATCTGTGCCTGAAGCTTTCGATGGCGGATATGGCGGAATCCTATCTGAGGGATTTTATCGCGATTGCCCCGAGGGATTTCTACCGGCATATTTTCCGCTACCGTATCGACAAGCTGCGCGAAGAGAGCATGGAGGTGCTGATCGAGGACCTGGAGCTTCTGCGGGAAGAAAACTACATGGAGGACTGGGCCTACGAGCTGGCAAAGCTCTATCACAAGAGCGGCCAGCCGGAGAAATGTGTGGCGGAATGCGATGATATCATTCTCTGGTTCGGCACCGGAATCTATGTGGAGCGTGCGCGCGGCCTGCGGGCGATCAATCTGGCCTTCACCGGGACGGCAGGGCAGGAGGAAGAGGCGCTTGTCCGCGAAGTAAGGCGGCTGATGATGGAGGGAAAAAGCAGGGAGGAGGTCGAGAATTTTATTGAGGAGAGCACGACCCCCGAGGGCAGAAATTTCGACTATTCGGAGGAGGATTACCGCAATGAGCGCTATGGGCTGCCGCCGATCTACGAGGAAGAGGGAAAGGATGTTATCTGGAATACGAGAGAGTTCGGGCCGATTACGGAGGAGATGATCCGACAGCAGAACACGATGGATCTTCTGCGGGGGATGCAGGTCGCGCAGCAGATCCGGATGCATTTTGATGAGAACCGGGAAACGCTTGTCGAGGAGCTGCCGGAGATGGGAAACGGGGAGCCGGGCAGAGGCACGGCCCGGCTGCCGGAGGGTGGAGCCGGCCGGAGCGGAAATGCATGGGATGCCGTCGACAATCCGACTGGAATGTCCGTAAATTCGACCGGGACATCCGGCAATCTGGCAGAGATGTTCGTAAATCCGACCGGGGCGTTCGGAAATACGGACGCAGTATCCGGAAATGCCGCAGCTGCGGGCATAACGGGCGGCGCAGACAGGAATCCGGATGCGCACAGGACGGACAGTCAGGAAGCGGGGGCGGACGGCGCGGCTTCGGAGGAGCAGCTGGTTCAGCGCCAGCCGGCGCGGAAAAGTCTGTGGGAGCGCCGCCACGAGCATAAGGAGAGAAAGCGGCGGGAGCGGGAGGAAAGAGAACGGGAGGAAAGAGAGCGGCAGCGCCGGGAGATGGAGGAGGAAGCTTCCCGGAAGGAAAAGGAGGCGGAGGAACGTCTGTACCGGATGCTGCAGGAGGGGGAACAGGAGGCCGAGCTCTCCAATGCCGTCATACAGCTCACGCAGAAGGAACAGGGCGCAGAAGGAATACAGGAACCGGCTGCGGAGACCGGCCAAACCGGAGAACAGGGCGACACGAGGGAATTTTCCATACCGGAGGAATATTGGAACAGGCGGGATGGAGAGCCGGGGGGAAGGAGAGCTGCCGGGGGCGAAAGCGCAGTATCGACACCGTCGGAGACCACGGGAAGGAGCACTGCAGAGAGCGAAGCTGCAGCGTCCGCGCCGGCGGAGCCTGAAGGAAGGCCGAGGGCGGAAAAAAGAGCGGATGGGAAGGCCGAGGGCACGGGGGAGAAAGCCGTGTATGAGAAGGCCGGGGCAGAGACTGACGCGGCATCCGGGAAGGCAGCGGAAGGAACGGCGGAGGCAGAAGCCGAAAGCGGAGAGCCGCAGCCGCTCTATCAATATCCGGAGGATATTTTGGAGGGAGTTGACCCGGAGGAAACGCCGGAGCTTGCCCGAAGGATGAAGGAGAGAGGAATCCGGCCGGAGGAATTTTTTGCCGGTTTTCAGGCGTTGATTCCGGTGCGCAGGCAGATTTTCTGTGGTATGGAGCAATTTCTGGACACAAGGAACAAAAACAGGCTGGTGCTGATTACCGGAGATCCAAGAAGCGGAAAAACGACGCTTGCCAAAGCGTTTGCAAAATGTGCGCATACGCTGGGCGGCCTGAATTCCTCGCGCGTCGCCATGATTCGCGGAGCGGGGCTGAACCGCATGAGGATTACGGACAGAATTGGACAGCTGGAAAATACGGTGCTGCTTGTGGAGCATGCCTCGGAGCTGAGCGGGGAGCGCGTGTCGGAGCTGCTTTCGCTCCTGCCGGAATTTGCCGGAAGTACCGCAATCGTTTTTGAGGACGAGAGAAGCAGAATGAACCGGCTGTTCCGTGAGAACGGCGAACTGGAACAGCTGTTTCAATGCAGGATTCACCTGCCGCAATGGACGGCGGAGGATCTGTTCCTGCAGGCGCTTTCCATGCTCGCGTCGAAGGAATACCAGATGGAACAGCCGGTTGCCGAGCAGTTTTTAGAGAATGTGAGGGACCAGATCGAGGCCGGCCGCCAGAATGCCTGCGAGGCGGTACATGCATACGTTGGTCAGGTGCTGGAGCACGCGGAAAAAAGAATGGCGGATACGCTGCGGGCCTTTGCGCGCGAGGGACGTTTCCAGGAGGCGGATCTGCTGCTGATCCGCGCCTCGGATCTTTAGGGAAACGCTGGTGAAAGCGCTTCCCCGAAAGTCACAGATAAAGCTGAAATTCAGACCTTGAATTTCAGCTTTATTTCATTTTTCAGCCGCTGTCCTCCCTTGGATTCAACGTTTTTGGTGACGGTGAGTATGTAGGACTCATTCTCAACGTAAGCCTCCAAAGGCTCGATCTCAATATAATTTCCGGTCGGGTCATATCGAATGGAGGTCTTGAGCGGATTGTCCGCGCTGTCCGTCACATACAGGTTCATATTGTTTACCGTGGCCGGGTTCAGCGGTGCGGTGAATGATACCCGCCAGATAAATTTTCCGGTGCGGAACTTCATGTCCTGCTTGATCAGCTGCTCGTCGCCCCCGGATATGCCCTGAATTTCAATATAATTCGACATTTGTATCACATGCCTTTCTAAAATAAAATTGAGATTGATTTTTGCGCGCGATACGCAGATAAAGCTGTCCGCCGCATTTTCCATGCGGTTTTTGGGCCGGACGCGAACCGCGCTGGTACAGTATCCTCAGTTTATTATACCATGCTTTCTTTTATTTTTACAGCAGATTTTAAAAAAGTACTGGCATTTCCGGAGAGATCGTGATACAATGCACATGGTCCGCTGGAATGGCTGGCGGACAGAAGGGGAGTCACGGATGCAGAAAGAGCTCTGGAAGGCCGGAAATATGCTTTATCCGCTTCCGGCGGTCATGGTGAGCTGTTCGGAAAACGGAAAAAATAATATTATCACAGTGGCATGGACCGGAACGGTGTGCACAAATCCTCCCATGCTTTCCATATCCGTGCGGCCGGAGAGGTTTTCTCACGGCATGATCGAGCGTACCGGGGAGTTCGTCGTAAATCTGACGACGAAGGGACTTGTCCGCGCATGTGATTTCTGCGGTGTAAGGTCGGGCCGGGATATTGACAAGTTTAAGGAGGCTGGACTGACCGCGTGCCGGGCGGATTTTGTCGAAGCGCCGCTGATCGCGGAATCGCCGGTGAATATTGAGTGCAGGGTGAAGCAGATCCTGAGACTGGGTTCGCATGATATGTTTCTGGCGGAGGTGCTGGGAGTGCATGTCAGCGGGCGTTACATAAACGAAAAGAGAAAGCTGGAGCTGGCGAAAGCGGAGCCGGTCGTCTATTCCCACGGGGAGTATTACGGCCTTGGAGAGCTGCTCGGCAGCTTTGGATATTCCGTAAAAAAGCAGGCTGGAGGCCGGACTGATTATGAAAAAAAATGTTGTGCTGATCGGGATGCCGGGAGCGGGAAAAAGCACCGTCGGCGTCGTGCTGGCCAAGCTGATCGGTTTTCGGTTTCTTGATTCCGACCTTCTGATACAGGAGACGGAGAAGAGGCTGCTCAGTGAGATCATTGCCCGGGACGGGCTGGATCGTTTTTTGGAGATAGAGGAGAGAATAAACGCGGGGATCCGCGCGGAAAATACGGTCATTGCCACGGGAGGGAGCGTTGTCTACGGCCGGAGAGCAATGGAGGAGCTGAGGAAGCAAGGACAGGTGGTCTATCTTCGGCTTTCCTTTGAGGAAATCTGTTCCCGTGTCGGGAACATACAGCAGAGGGGGATCGCGCTGCGGGAGGATCAGACCTTTCGCGATCTGTATGACGAGCGCTGCCCGCTCTATGAGCGCTACGCCGATCTTACGGTCGAAGCGGAGGGGACCGGAATTCAGGAGCTTGCGCTGCGCATAAAAGCTCTGATCTGACAGCAGAAAAATTCGGACGGGAACGATTGAGGCGGTATTGCGGGCCTGTCCGCGATATGTACGGGAAAGAACAAAGAATAAGTGATATACCGGGGAGAATAAAGCAGAATTTCTGCAAATTTTGTATTTACAAACAAGAGGCTTGTGCTATAATAGGAAACGGGGCGAATAATATTTCGCCGTTTGGAAATGCTTATGTCAGCAAAGCGGAAGGCTTTTGCTGAGTCGATAGATTGTTTGAGAAGAGCCGCCGTATCGGGCGGCAACCGGCCGGGGCGGAACCGGCGCGCGAAAAAAAGGGCGGCATTCGGCGGCCCGAAATCATGAGGTGGATAATAATGGATCAATATATCATAAAGGGCGGGAAAGCTCTCGCGGGTGAAGTATGCATTAACGGCGCAAAGAATGCGGCGCTTGGGATTCTGGCAGCATCGGTTATGACGGACGAAACCGTTACGATAGAAAATCTCCCGGATGTCCGGGATATCAACGTACTTTTGCAGGCGATGGAGTCCATCGGCGCAAAGGTGGAGCGTGTGAACCGCCATACGGCCCGGATCTGCGGCGGGACGATCTCGTCCGTTGTCGTGGAAAATGAGTATATCCGCCGGATCCGCGCGTCCTACTATCTGCTTGGGGCGCTGCTCGGCAAGTATAAAAACGCGCGGGTGTCGCTGCCGGGCGGCTGCGACATCGGGAGCCGTCCGATCGATCAGCACATCAAGGGTTTTGAAGCGCTCGGGGCCAAGGTGAAGATCCAGCACGGCATGATCGAGGCGGAGACGTCCAGACTCGCAGGCAGTCATATTTATCTCGATATGGCGAGCGTGGGGGCGACAATCAATATTATGCTGGCCGCAGTGCTTGCGGAGGGGCAGACCATCATCGAAAACGCGGCGAAGGAGCCGCATGTGGTGGATATCGCGAGCTTTCTGAACAGCATGGGCGCAAATATCAAGGGCGCCGGCACGGATGTGATCCGTATTGTCGGTGTTTCGAGCCTGCACGGCAGTACCTATTCCATCATTCCGGATCAGATCGAGGCCGGAACCTTTATGCTGGCTGCGGCGGCCACGCGCGGAGACGTTACGATCCGCAATGTGATTCCGAAGCATCTGGAGGCGATCAGCGCCAAGCTTGTGGAGATCGGCGCTGAAGTGAAGGAATTTGACGACTCGATCCGTGTTGTGGCGACGAAGCGCCTCGGGTATACGCAGATCAAGACGCTGCCGTATCCGGGCTTTCCGACCGATATGCAGCCGCAGATCACGGCGCTGCTGGCGATGTGCGACGGAACGAGCATCGTGACGGAGAGCATTTATGAGAACCGCTTTAAATATGTCGATGAGCTGGCCCGCATGGGAACCAATATCAAGGTGGAGGGCAATAACGCGATTGTCAACGGAGTGACCGAGCTGACGGGAGCAAGTGTATGCGCGCCGGATCTCAGGGCGGGGGCTGCACTGGTGATCGCCGGACTGGTAGCGGAGGGCTATACGACGGTGGAGCAGATCCATTACATCGAGCGCGGCTATGAGTGCTTTGAGCAGAAAATGCGGGAGCTCGGCGCGGACATGGAAAAGGTGAGTGCGGAGGACACCAAGGCGATCCAGAAATTTAAGCTGAAGGTGGGCTGAGGCAACTGCTACAGGGAAGTCGAAGTCGGAATTGTAACGGGCTGAGAAACGGACAAGCGCTGCAGCCGCCTGCGGAACAGCTTCTTTTGTGAAGCGTTCTGCAGGCGGCTTTTATATGTATGCCCGCATGAAGAAGATAGTCGCTTACAGCAACATGCGGGCGGCGCAGGCAAGAAGGGAAGAAAGAATCTTCCCTGCTGATTGCGCAGGGAGCGCGTAAGGTGATTGCCCGTGCTGCGCAGATGGGCAGTGAGCAGAGAAAAAGCGCGCCTCTGCTTAATTGCAGGGGCGCGGATGTGTATTTTATGTATGCAGATGATTTGTGTCGGAGCAGGGTGCATCCCGCACAGGCAAGAGGGAGAAATTCTCTTTCCCCCTGTCCGCTTCTTACAGGATCGCCTCAATATACAGATCGGGCTCCCTTGAAAGATCGATAAAGCGATCGCCGACCTGAATGACAGGCTTTGAAAGGCTGGTGCGGTTCATCATGACAATGGAACCCTCCGATTTATCGTTCAGCCGCACATTATTGTGCAGGTAGGTCTGATTGATGTGCTCAAGGAAGGTCATGACATAGCGGGTATCATATTTCGCAAGCCCCTCGGACTCAAAAATGCTGATGACCTCAAACGGGCACAGCGGACCGCGGTAGACCCGTGCGGCCGTCATTGCCTCGTACACGTCGGCAATCATGACGATCTTCGCGAAACGGTCGATCTGATCACCCTTGATTCCCATCGGATAGCCGCTTCCGTCACAGCGCTCATGGTGCATCATGGCGCTCATCTGAACATGAATGTTTGCATTCTGAGCGCGCAGGATATTGAAGCCGCGCACCGGATGCGTCCGAACGGTCGTGTATTCCGAATCCGTCAGACGGGAAGATTTCCGTATGATCTCCTGCGGAATCATCAGCTTGCCGATATCGTGGAGCAGGCCGCAGAGCGTCAGTGTGTCGAGCTCGCGTCTCGAAAAATGCAGCCAGCGTCCGAGCACATTTGAAATCAGAGCCACATTGAGACTGTGCAGGTAGGTTTCGTCGTCATGGTCGCGCATACTGTGAAGCATGTCAAAAACGTGCATTCCGTTGCGCGCGTTTGACAGTACGGAATCGATTTCCTGAATCAGCTCGTCCTCATTTACCTTTTCATTTTTCTCAATGATATAGGCCAGATGACCCCGGAAATGCTCCTCCGACGTCTTCAGGCTT
>CAMWWR010000090.1 GCA_947178045.1 uncultured Clostridia bacterium | reverse complement strand
TGGGAGACTGGATTCTGGTTGAAAATCGGGATACCGGGGAACAGGGCTGGCTTAAGGTGAAGGGAAGACAAGATGCCAGTGACGGCGAATACAGCTACAGCGCGTTTGACTGTGTCGGGAGCAACGGCACGGAAATCGACTGCATGGATTTGTTTGATAATCTGTTAATGTACGACTAAGCATATCATACGATAAATCGCAAGGCAACACACCAAGACCGCACATCAGCCGGACGAATCAGCCGCAGAATCCATTGTAATACAGTGAGGCTTATGTTATCATAGTATTGAAAAGATTTGGACGGTCAGGATACGCAGGTGAAATAAGGAGGGGATGAGATGCTGAAAAGTAAGAAAAAGAAATTATTGAGTATTAAACTGGCTGGCATATTATGCGCTTCTCTACTTGCGGGCTGCGGAGCGCCGGGAGAAAACGCAACCCCTGAACCAACAAAAGCGGAGGTTGTTTCTTCGACACCTGCGCCGGCGGCCACACAGACGCCTGTATCCACATCCGGGCTGATTCTGCCGGTTTCCTCCGCATCGGCTTTGTCGCCGACCGCATCTCCTCTGCCGGAAAGACAGCAGGTACTGGTCATGGAGCCGGGCTTTAAGGAGTACATTGCCTATCGGGAGATATCTCCCCGGGAAGGGATTACCGTATACATCAATGAGAAAAAGCTGAAGCCGGAATATGACTATCTCAGTTCAAGATGGGCGGAACAGCCGGAGGTAATTATCCGGGCCGGAGGAAGAGATTACGTTCTTGACTGTGAGTATAATCTGGATTTCGGAGATCCGGTTGTGATGTTTAAGGAGGGCCGCTATGCCGGGATGGAGTGCGGTGAGATTCTGTCCATTGCACTGCCGGTAAAGGAACTGACGGATGCTCTTTCGCCTCTGGGTGATTACGAAGTGTACGGAAGAGAATATGTGCTTGACTACCGGGCTCTGGCAGAAGGAAATCCGACAGAGACGATACCGATGAAGGAGAGCATTCCGGGGGACGGAGTGGAGCTTGCAGTGGGCTTCCGGATGAATAAGGAGGGAGAAAGCGTATTGGCCCTGAGCATCCCTCAATGGAACGAGAGTTCAAGGCAGTACTGGAGAGAGGGAATTTTCTGGTATCCGGGGATAGAGTTGCTGGAGCAGGAGAGCTGTTCGGTATTTTACGAGGAGCTTTCTCATTTCACGGACAGCGGAATGGGCTACCGCCGGGTCGGGATAGCGGTAGGAAACCAGATGCTCTGCCTGGGAAAATTCTGCAACGGCATCTTTTTCCCGGATGAGGAGAATGGCTATTACGATGAACACTGGGAATTCGATTTGGAAGGAGGGCCAGGTCTGCAGGCATGGCAGCCTCGCCCGCTGGAGCCGGAGGCGCTGCTTGATCTGGACGGGGACGGCGTTGCGGAAAGGCTGTCTTACCGGATGACCGGAGATCCCGTGAGGGGCAGCCGGTTCATCGTTACCATCAACGGTGTGGAAAATGAGCTGGATGAATATCAGACAGATACCCTTTTTGGGAATTATATGTTCACTGCCAGCCTGGACGGAAAGACAACCCAGCTGATGGTATTTCATCTGGGGTATGGAGCCGATAAGGTGCTTACTGTTTACAGCTACATCAACGGTGTCCTGCGCAGGGCGGGACAGATCGAGAATGCGGACAGCTATTGTATGGAGAAGAAGGACGGCAGATGGCTGTACAGCGTATTTGAGGAGATTTCTGCGCTGCAGAACGATGTAGTGATGCTGGATTACGGCCTTGTTGACGGTATTCTGCAGGAAATCCCGCAGGAATATTATGAATTTCTGATGTGCCGGGAGAACGAAGACGGAGAGCCGGAGCGCAATGTTCTGACAGCGAAGCAGGATTTTGAGCTGTACACAGAGAAGGGCGGAGAAAAGACTTTTATCCTGCCGGCAGGAAGCCGCGTAGTGACGCTGGGCGGGGATCTGGCGGACTGGATTCTGGTCGAGAACCGGGATACGAAGGAACGTGGCTGGCTGAAGGTGAAGGGAAGAAGAAGCGATGGCCCGGCAGGCTCCTACTACACTTTTACCTGCGTCCGGAGCGATGGTACGGAGGTGGATGTGGAGGAAGTGTTTGAGGGAATGCTGATCTGGGGCTGACGAAATAAAGGTGGAGGCAATAAGGAGGGGATGAGATGTTGGAAATTGGAAAAAGAAAATCATTAAGCCTTAAACTGGCTGGCATATTATGTGCTTCTCTGCTTGCGGGCTGCGGAGCGCCGGGAGAAAACGCAACCCCTGAACCGACAAAAGCGGAGGGTGTTTCTTCAACGCCTGCGCCGGCGAAGGGAACAGGGATTTCTGCAGCGCTCATGCAAACGGGAGGGACAGAAATCTCCGCAGCGCCCGAACCAACGAAGGAGGCGGAGGCCTTCACGGTTTCCGGGCCGGGGAAGGAGGACGGAATCCCGACAGTGCCCGAAACATCCCCGGACGGAGAGAACCTGTCTGACCGATACGCCGGTTACCAGAAATATTCCCCGTTCGACGGGCTGACCGTTTACTTTGCGGTAGACGGTGCGAAGCAGGTCGTATTACAGTACGGGGAAAAAGAGACAGTCTTTGACTACTGGGATTATGATCTGAGCTGCGGAGAAGCGATTTTCCGGCAGCAGGGACAGGATAAAAGCGCATTTACATTTTGTTATGTCATTCTGCCGACGCAGGAATGTGAGGCCGTTTCACCGGCCGCCGCGGGGGAGGTCTGCGGGGAATGGCATCTGGTTCGCCCGGGTGAGGAGCTGAGCGAGCTTTCCTGGATGGATGAAATGGACGGAGTGCGCAGCGATGTCTGGGTGAAGGAGTATTCCTGGACGGACGAGACGCGTGAGGATTTCCGGATGGAGTGGGAAGAGACGGCGGACGGGCGCTGCCCGGTGCTGCACAGCGGCACAAATCCGGAGCTCAACACTCCGTCGTATGCGTATCCTGCATTGCGCGAGATGGAGCAGGACAGCTTTGAACTTGTGCAGGAGGAGGTTCTTCACATAACCGACCGGATGATGGCATACCGGCGGCTTGGAGTGCGTATCGGAGACAGCGTGGTATGGCTGGGAAAGCTCTGGGACGATATTTTGCTGCGGGGTGAATCCAGGAGCGATTCTCTGAGCAGCAGAGGAGGAGGCTGTTTTGTGCCGGATGCCGCAGTACAGTATGGGGATGACTGGTATGCGCACTGGCTGCAGTCGGGAGAAATGCGTGCGCTGGATCCGGACAGCCTGCTGGATATGGATGGGGACGGCATGCAGGAAAATATTTCCTGGCGGGTGACAGAAGGAAACAGGAAGGTGGTTGTCAGCGTCACGGATCAGGCGGGACAGCAGATTTCCGCAGAGATCGGCGACGGGATAGCGGATTGTGATTTTCGTCCATTTGCTGTCAGTCTGGATGGCCGTACCGTGCAGCTGGTTTTGCAGAGCAGCCAGGGGGTTACGGACTACCTGTCATTTTACCGCTATGAAGAGGAAAAGCTGGAGCCGGCAGGCGGGGAGATTGTGTGCCGTGAGCACAAATATACAGTAACGGGCCGCACGGAGGACGGAGAGCTGAAATTTTCAACAGAGGGCGACAGTGGATACCGGCTGGGAACCGCTATGATAAGCAGGGAATATGTATATGAGGACGGGCAGCTTAAAGAGCGGAAGCCGGAGTTTTATGATATCCTGAATGCAGATCTTTTCTATGTTTATCCAAAGCAGGAGCTGGTTCTTTACGCTTCGCCGGACGGCGTCGGGAATGTAATTTTCACGGCGGGAAGCAGGCTGCGCCGCGTCCGCTGCAGCGAGCTGACCGTTGCCCCGCCAGAAGGGGAGGAAGAGAAAAGCTCCTGGGGCTGGGTTCTCCTTGAAAATGCGGACACGGGCGAGCAAGGCTGGCTGCAGATGGATTATGCCACACAATGTATTTTACGGGACGGTACAGTTGTAAGTGATGAAGAGCTTTTTGACGGGATACAGGGCGCAGACTGAGGGAGAATTTAAGGGAGGCATTTTGAAGAGAAGACTTTATACAGGGATTTTGCTGTTGACTTTTGCAATTATTATCCCTGTCTGCATTATCTGGTATAAAAAGCCAAAGGAATATTTTGTTTCGGAAAATGTCATTGAGATGTGTGATGAGACAGGTGAAAATCTTATTGAAGTGATGTACGAATTGTATTTGCACAGGTATTTTTTTAAGGCCTCGGAGGTCCACGGGAATATCTATATGAACGGAACGAAATACACCAGTCTTTTCGATCTGGAACAATTTGCGTCTTTGGCAAAGGGATTTTCAAATGAAAATGATTTCGCTGAAAAGCTTCGCGGGAAAGAATATACAGTACCCTTTGTGAATGAGGACTATTGGAATGAACGCAGAGCCAACGGGATGCTTGGGAAATTAATTCACGGCGAAGAATGCATTGACTACCTGGTTGTATACCCGGAGGAAAAAGTGATTATGTTTTCTTTTTTCGGAAGGAAAGAAGATATGACTTTGTATATAGGACCGGCAGAAAATGCAGTGGAATATGAAGAAAGTATGCGGAAGGTAATCAATCTCTACCAGGAGCAGTGACTTTAAAACGGCGAGGCCGGAAAACACGGAGG
The DNA here is from genome assembly GCA_947178045.1 of uncultured Clostridia bacterium. Lineage (GTDB taxonomy): Bacteria > Bacillota > Clostridia > Lachnospirales > Lachnospiraceae > RGIG4057. The sequence goes on along the minus strand of CAMWWR010000090.1, from coordinate 2,585 downwards.
CCGGACAATGGACGGTCAACAAGAAGCAAGACGCGATGGACGTCATCAAAGGCTTTTCGGCGGCGGGATAATGAAAGAAGCAAGAGGACAGCCGGGCAGGAATTTTGATTCCTGCCCGGCTGTCAAACTTTCGCGGTGCGGCGGTTGCAAAAATCGGCCCTTCAGTGTATAATCAGAGCGTTAAACGACAAGGAGCTGAACCAAATGAATCCAAGGGCAAAAAAATTTTTATCCTACTACAAACCATATCTCGGCGTATTTACCGCGGATATGCTCTGCGCCTTCGCGGTGGCGGCGATTTCGCTGGTGCTGCCGATGATTGTGCGCTACATCACAAATACCGTGCTCGTAAATTACGAGATCGGCGAGGCGGCAGGGATGATCGCGAAGCTTGCGGCGGCGATGGTCGCGCTGGCAGTGCTGCAGTTTTTCTGCAATTTTTTTATCAGTTATCAGGGGCATATCATGGGCGCGAAGATGGAATATGATATGCGCAACGATATTTTTGACCATTATCAGAAGCTGTCCTTTAATTTCTACGACAACCAGAAGGTTGGGCAGCTGATGACGCGCGTGACGAACGATCTGTTTGAGATCACGGAGCTCTGCCATCACGGTCCGGAGGACATCGTGATCTCGATCATCAAATTTATCGGCGCATTCATCATCCTGCTTTCGGTCAACTGGAAGCTGACGCTGCTTTTGTTTGCGGTGATTCCGATGATGTTTATTTTCGCCTATATCATGAAGGGCAGAATGAACCGGGCGTTTCGGAAAAACCGGGAAAATATCGCGGAAATCAACGCGCAGATCGAGGACAATCTCTCCGGCATCCGCGTCGTGAAATCGTTCGCGAACGAGGAGTGCGAAAAGCAGAAATTCCGTGTCGGGAACGGGAAATTCGTCGAGAGTAAGAGCCACGCCTACTGGCAGATGGCGACCTTCCATTCGGGGCTCGGCTTTTTCACGAGCATGATCAACGTCGTCGTGATTGTCGGGGGAGGACTTCTGATCGCGGGAAACGGTCTTAAGGTGAGCGACCTTCTGACCTTTTTGCTCTATGTGAATAATATTATCGAGCCGGTGAACAAGCTCATCAATTTTACCGAGCAGTTCCAGAACGGCGTGACGGGCTTTTCGCGCTTTATGGATATCCTCGAAATCGAGCCGGATATTAAAGATAAGGCGGACGCGGTGGAACTTGCGGACGTAAAGGGCGATATCCGTTTTGAACATGTGGCGTTTCGCTATGAGGGGACAAGGGAGGACGTATTTGAGAATATTGATCTTGAGGTTCCGTCGGGCGGCTATGTGGCGCTCGTAGGGTCCTCGGGTGTGGGAAAGACAACACTGTGCAGCCTGATTCCGCGTTTTTACGAGGTTTCGGCGGGCAGCGTTTCCATCGACGGGGTGGATGTGCGCGATGTGAGCCTGCGCTCGTTGCGCCGCAATATCGGCATTGTGCAGCAGGATGTCTATCTTTTTGCGGGTACGGTGGCGGATAATATCCGTTACGGGAAGCTTGACGCAACGCAGGAGGAGATTGAGGCGGCGGCAAAGCGCGCGAACGCGCATGAATTTATTATGGAGTTGCCGGATGGCTACGATACTTACATCGGACAGCGCGGAGTGAAGCTCTCGGGCGGGCAGAAGCAGCGCCTTTCGATTGCGCGGGTATTCTTGAAAAATCCGCCGATCCTGATTTTTGACGAGGCGACCTCGGCACTTGACAACGAGAGCGAGAAGGTTGTGCAGGAGTCGCTGGAAAAGCTGGCGGCTGGGCGGACAACCTTTGTGATCGCGCACCGGCTGACTACCATCCGAACCGCGAGAGAAATCCTTGTGCTGACGTAAAACGGGATTTGCGAGAAGGGGACACATGCGCAGCTGATGGAGAAGGGCGGGCTGTATGCGTCGCTTTATCAGGTCGGGACGGTCTGAAAGCGGGCTTGCCAGTGAATAATATTATATATACCGCTTCGCGACCCAAATTGCCGCTTCACGGCGCAAATCCGGTGCAGGAAACGCTTTAATCAGCGTTTCCATAACAAAGAAAAAGGGGATGCTTATGGGGAGATTTGTCCCGATCGGGATAGAACATTACAAAAGGATGGTGGACGACGACTATTATTATGTGGATAAAACCTTGCTGATTAAGGAAATTATGGATTCCAGTACACAGGTAAGCCTGTTTACCAGGCCGCGTCGGTTTGGCAAGACGCTCGCTATGAGTATGCTGCGGACCTTTTTTGAGGACGAGCGGGATGTGGACGGGAATAAGATTGACAACCGGCATTATTTTGAGGGGAAGAAAATTGAAGCCTGCGGGGGCGGGTATTTGGAAAAGCAGGGAAAATACCCGGTAGTCAGCCTGACGCTGAAATCGGCGAAACAGGGGACTTATGAGTTGGCATACGACAATTTGAAAGACAGTATTTCCGAAGAATTCCGCCGCCATCGCTATGTGTGCGCGGACGGGGTTTTGCAGGAGGATGAGATACAAAAATTTAAAAGTATTATTGCCGGAAGTGCGAAAGAGGCTGATTATACGACGGCTCTGGCGTGTTTGACAAGATGTCTGGAAA
>CAMWWR010000089.1 GCA_947178045.1 uncultured Clostridia bacterium | reverse complement strand
ACACGAGGGGCGGCGCAGCTCTTTCCATCCGCGCGGTCACCGGAAAGCCGATTCTGTACATCGGTATGGGAGAGAAGCTTTCTGACTTGGAGCAGTTTTATCCGGACCGCATGGCGTCCCGCATCCTCGGGATGGGCGATGTGCTGACGCTGATCGACAAGGTGCAGGCGGATTACGACGAGGAGAAGGCAAAGGAGCTTGAGAAGAAGATCAAGAAGGCGGAGGTCGACTTCACCGATTTCCTTGACCAGATGCAGCAGATGAAGAAGATGGGCGGCGTTGCGGAGATTATGAAGATGCTGCCGGGCGGCATGATGGGCGGCGCGAAACTGGATGATGACGCGCTCGGCGAGAGCGAGGTCGCGATGAAAAAGATGGAGGCGATCATTTTTTCCATGACGAAAAAGGAGCGCTCCAATCCGGAGATCATCAATCCGCCGCGCAAGAAAAGGATTGCCGCGGGCGCGGGCGTTGATATCAGCGAGGTCAACCGCGTGATGAAGCAGTTCGAGCAGTCCAGAAAGATGATGAAGCAGATGGCGGGAATGTTCGGCGGAAAGGGAAAGCGCCGCGGCTTCAAGCTTCCGTTCGGTCTGTGACCGGGAGACCTGCATATCCGGGGGTCTGCATAGAAACGGGTATTCCTGCACCGGGCTGCCGGTGCAGTGCCAATACAGCTTTACAGAATTCATGATTAAGGAGGTGAAACACAATGGCAGTAAAGATCAGATTAAAGAGAATGGGTCAGAAGAAGGCTCCTTTTTATAGAATTATCGTTGCGGATTCCAGATCTCCGCGTGACGGCAGATTTATCGCCGAGCTCGGCACCTACGATCCGACGAAGGAACCGTCCGCTTTTTCCGTAAACGAGGAGGAGACGAAGAAGTGGTTAAATAACGGAGCACAGCCTACCGAGACGGTGAACCGCCTGTTCAAGAAAGCCGGCATCGTGAAGTAATTTCGGAGGTGAAAAGTAATGAAAGAACTTGTTCAGGTAATTGCTATGTCACTCGTTGATCATCCGGAAGATGTTGTTGTAACGGAAACCGAAACCGATAAGGCTCTTGTGGTAGAATTAAAGGTTGCACAGGAGGATATGGGCAAGGTGATCGGCAAGCAGGGCCGTATTGCCAAGTCCATCCGCACTGTGGTGAAGGCTGCTGCAGCGAAGGATGACAAAAAAGTAGTAGTAGAAATACTGCAGTAGATTTTGGAGGGATGAAAGAAACTGTTCTTTCATCCTTTTTCATGCGCACGCCCGCAAATGCGCGTGAACGCGCATGGAAGATCGTCAGAATACGGTTCAGAAAAGAGGTAGGATTATGGAAGATTTTCTCAGAGTCGGCGTAATCACCTCGACGCACGGGATACGCGGCGAGGTCAAGGTCTATCCGACGACGGATGATGCGGAGCGTTTTCTCGACCTGAAAGAGGTGTTTTTGGATACGGGAAAGGAAATGCTTCCGCTTGAAATAGAGAATGTTAAGTTTTTTAAAAATCTTGTCATCCTGAAATTTAAGGGGATCGACAATATCAATGATATTGAAAAATACCGCGGGCGCGATCTTTTAGTGACGCGGGAGAACGCTGTTCCTCTGGAGGAGGGCGAGTTTTTTATATGCGATATCATCGGCAGTACCGTGTACGAGGAAAACGGCGCGATCTTCGGAACGCTCCGCGAGGTTATGGAGACCGGCGCGAACGACGTTTTCCTTGTGGAAACCGCGGACGGGAGGGAGGTACTGCTCCCGTACATCGACGACTGCATCCGCGAGATAAATGTGGAGGAGAAAAAAATCGTCGCGTATATTATGCCGGGGCTGCTGGACTGACGCCGGGAGGAGGAAGCTGAAAATTGGAGGGGATGAATTTTCATGTAATGACGCTGTTTCCGGAGATGATTGAGCAGGGGCTCTCGACGAGTATCCTCGGGCGGGCGATGGAGCGGGGGCTGATCTCGCTGGATGCGGTCAATATCCGCGACTATTCCCTGGACAAGCATCGCCGCGTGGACGATTATCCCTACGGCGGCGGCGCGGGCATGGTGATGACGGCCGACCCGGTCGTGCGCTGCTACCGGGCCATTGAGGCGAAGATCGCCGGAATTGGGCGGAAAAGGCCGCGTGTGATCTATCTGACGCCGCAGGGAAGGACCTTCACGCAAAGCATGGCGCAGGAACTGGCGCAGGAGGAGGAACTCGTTTTTCTGTGCGGACATTACGAGGGAATCGACGAGCGGGCGGTCGAGATGATCGTGACCGATCAGGTTTCCATCGGCGACTATGTGCTGACCGGGGGAGAGCTGCCGGTCATGGTGATGATCGACGTGATCTCAAGGCTTGTGCCAGGGGTGCTGAACAATCAGGAATCCCCGGAATTTGAGACCTTCCATGATAATTTGCTGGAATATCCGCAGTATACGAGGCCGGAGGTCTACGAGGGAAGACGGGTGCCGGAGGTGCTTCTGTCCGGGCATCACGCGAAAATCGAGGAATGGAGGCGCATGCAGTCCATCCTCCGCACGGATGCCGCACGGCCGGATCTGATGGAGCGCGCCGTACTGAGCAAAAAGGAACAGCGCTTTTACCGCGAGTACCGGCAGGCGCGGGAAACCGAAGAGGAAGCGTCAGCTATACAAGAAGGGGACAGCAAAAGTAAAAACGAATGACCCAGTCAATGAATCAGAAATAATTTGGGACAGAAAACTTCTTTTAAGTTTCCATAATTAAATTATGAAAACTTAAAAGTCCTATTTGTGAAAGTTCGCTCACAAAAATCTTGCAATCGTCATGACAACATGATATAATATCAGATTGTGAGACGAATGTTCCGCTGTACATGCCCTTTGCGGGCGCCGGATGTCCGGACGTAGAAAGAACATCGAATAATCAAGGAGGTCGTAAGATGAACGACATTATCAAAAACATTGAGGCTGCTCAGCTGAAGCAGGAAATCGCCGCGTTTAAGGTGGGCGACACCGTGAAGGTTTACGCAAAGGTAAAAGAGGGTAACCGCGAGAGAACCCAGATTTTTGAGGGCGTGGTGGTGAAGAGGCAGAACGGCGGAGCAAGGGAGACCTTTACCGGCAGAAAGTCCTCCAACGGCGTGGGCGTAGAGAAGACCTGGCCGCTGCATTCCCCGATCGTGGAGAAGATCGAGGTTGTGAGACTGGGCAAGGTAAGACGCGCGAAGCTTACTTATCTGCGTCACAGAACCGGAAAGGCTGCAAAGGTTAAGGAGCTTGTAAAGTAATTTCATATTACAGAGCGGTTTTACATCAAAGAGCGAAGCGGTCGAGAATATCGTCGATTCGCTCTTTTTTCATCTCGCGGGAAATCCTCCGAATTTCCAGAATGGTTGCAAAAAATTATTTTCATCAAAAAGGTTTGAAATGTTCTGTAAAATTGCTATAATAGTAAATACAGGAATTTTTCTGTGATCGAAATGCCGTTTGTGCGGCGGAATGAGAGGCCGGATGGAGTTTGAAATTGAATATCAGAGGGGAAAGAGACGCAAACGGCAGAAAACGTTTCTTGCGAAGACGATTCTGTGGATCGTTCAGATTGCCGTCGTTATTTTTCTTGCCTATTTTATAACCAATATTGTATTGGAGAAGACGAGCATGCAGGGGGATTCCATGAAGCCGACGCTGTCGGACGGCGAAGCCCTGATCGTTAATAAATTTGCCTATCTGCTGCGCGGTCCGAAGCGCAATGACGTCATTGTTATTAAGCAGAGCGGCAGGGAGCACGATTATTACAGTGTCAAGCGGATTATCGCCCTGCCGGGCGAGACCGTGCAGATTGCGGACGGCGAGGTCTATATCAACGGCGAACCGCTGAAGGAAGCGATAAACTGTGAGCAGATTCTGCTTCCGGGGCTGGCCCGGGAGCCGCTCACGTTGGAGGAAAACGAGTATTTTGTGCTCGGCGACAACCGGAACAACAGTGAGGACAGCCGCTTCGCGAATATCGGTACGATCGTTGCGGAGAGCATTGTCGGCAAGGTCTGGCTGCGGCTCAGCCCGTTCGGGTTTGTGAGCAAGCTGAATCTCCGGAACGAAACGGACGAAACGCAGGAGAAATAAGCGAGTAAGCGATGGAGGCGGATTATGCAGTATCAATGGTATCCGGGACACATGACAAAGGCAAAGCGCCAGATGCAGGACGATCTGAAGCTGATCGACGTTGTTATCGAGCTGGTCGACGCCCGTATCCCGTACAGCAGCAAAAACCCGGACATTCAATCGATGGCGGCGCATAAATCGAGAGTGCTCCTTCTGAACAAGGCCGATCTGGCCGACCGGGAAAAAACGGAGGCGTGGAAAGCATTCTACGAGGCGCAGGGATATTTCGTCGTGCCTGTCAATTCCAAAACCGGGAGCGGGGTAAAGAGCGTCGGCGGCGTCATTACAAAGGCCTGCCAGGAAAAAATCGAGCGCGACCGGCGCAGGGGGATCCTGAACCGGCCGATCCGCGCCATGATTGTCGGCATTCCGAACGTCGGAAAATCGACTTTCATCAACGCGCTCGCGGGAAAGGCGATCACAAAAACCGGAAATAAGCCGGGGGTGACAAAAGGAAAGCAGTGGATTCGCCTGAATAAATCGGTGGAGCTGCTTGATACGCCCGGTATTCTCTGGCCAAAATTTGAGGATCAGTCGGTTGGTCTGAGGATCGCGCTGATCGGCTCTATCAACGACGAAATTCTCGTGACAACCGAGCTGAGCTATGAGCTCTGACGTTTTCTGACGGCGGAATATCCGGGGGCGCTCTCAGCAAAATACGGCGTGGAGGAATGCGCGGACGGGAATGAGCTGCTGACCCGGATCGCCGAAAAGCGCGCCTGTCGGCGCAGCGGCGGCGAGCTGGATATCGAAAAAGTGGCCGGCTTTGTGCTGGATGATTTCAGGAACGGGAGGATCGGAACGATTTCTCTTGAGGTTCCGCCTCCCGGAGAGGCGGCCGCGTCTCGCGAAGAGAAGGACAACAGAGCGCGAAAGCAGGAGGCCGAAACACAGAAATGTGAGGCCGGTGAACAGAGATCAGGCGCTGCAGCACAGGAACAGGATGTCACAGCAGGGAACCAGGACACCAGCGAACAAAAAACAGATGACACAGCACAGGAGAGAGACACCGAGTCATAAGAAACGAACGCAGCAGTATGGGAGCGGAGCATCCCGGCGCAGACTCGGGAATAGGCTCAAAAACATTACGGAGAAAAATTATGGAAACCAAAAAGAATACGATCGGAGAAATTGCGGCGCTGCTGCAGTCGGATGCGTTTCTGCAGGGCCCGGAGGAGGAGCGACAAAAGCTTCTTGAACACCTTTCAGCCGACGGGCGCTCCGGCGTACAGCGGCTGCTCGAAAAATACCGCAGGTCAGAAAAAAAGCTGGCCGAGGAGCGCGCGCGCATTGAAAAAATGAAGGAATATGAGCTGAAATATGCCGATATCACATACATCGCCGGAATCGACGAGGTGGGCCGCGGGCCGCTCGCCGGGCCCGTGGTGACCTGCGCCGTGATCCTGCCGAAGGATTGCCGTATTCTGTACGTCAACGATTCAAAGCAGCTGACGGCGGAAAAGCGTGAGACTCTCTGTAATGAAATTCTGAAGCAGGCGATCTCTGTCGGCATCGGCGTCGTGCCGCCGCAGCGCATCGACGAGATCAACATCCTGCAGGCGACCTACGAGGCTATGCGCAATTCCATTGAAAAGCTGGAGCCTGCGCCGGAGCTTTTGCTGAATGACGCGGTGACGATTCCCGGCGTAACGATTCCGCAGGTGCCGATCATCAAGGGGGATGCAAAGTGCTTTGCGATCGCGGCTGCCAGTATTGTCGCAAAGGTGACGCGTGACCGGATGATGGTCGAATATGACCGCATGTACCCGGGCTATCAGTTTGCGAAGAACAAGGGCTACGGCTCCGAGGAGCATATCAATGCGCTGAAAAAGCTCGGCCCGTCGCCGATACACCGCAGGAGCTTTTTAGGAAAATTGGAATCTGAGCAGGAGGATACCGCTGTTAGCGATTGAACGTTTTCATAATAACTGGCGGATGATTCGTGTTGATGTTTTGTCAGTCAGCCAGCTTGCAGTATTTGGTTCGGAAGAATGCCGGAAAGGAGATGCCGATATGCCGCAGGGAAATAATCCTTATGGGAGCCGCGGAACGCTCCGTCGGGGGAGCGATGAAAAAAAGAACGCCGTGATTACGGCCGATCTGCCGGAGGAAAAGCCAAAGACGGCCGTGGCGCTTCAGTATGAGCCGGGTGAGACCGCGCCGCGCATCACGGCGAGTGGACGGGGCGTGCTGGCCGAAAAGATCATTGAATCCGCAAAGGAGCATGAGGTGCCCGTACATCGTGACGAGAGGCTTGCCAATACACTTTCCAGGCTGGAGGTCGGCGATTTCATCCCGCCGGAGCTGTACGAGGTCGTGGCGGAGGTGCTTATGTTTGTCGACCGGCTCGACCGCATCAAGGAGAAGGTCAAAAAGAGCGGTCACTGAGAGGAAGGTCGGAAACAGCGCGGCTGAGATTAAGGCCCGTTGAGACCAGACGGCGCAAGCAGCAGAAAGTCATAGAGCAACAGGAAGTCACAGAGCAACGGGAAGTCACAGACTTGGATACAGGAGTTCAAAAAACACAAAATCCAAAATAGCAAATCCACAGAAGCAACATCCTGCACAGGACGGCAGGAAAAAAGGAGGCAGCTCACGGCGGAGAAAAAAGAAAGCAGCCGCCCGCTCAACCGGAGATCGCTGGGCGCACAGAAGGAACAGCTCGCGGCCGAATATCTGGAGGCGCAGGGCTATGAGATATTGGAACGAAATTTTTACAGCCGGACCGGGGAGATCGACCTGATCGCGCGCGAGGACGGGTATCTTGTATTTGTTGAGGTAAAATATCGGAGCAGCTGGCGGTTCGGCAGTCCGGAGGAGGCCGTGACGCCGGCGAAGCAGCGCAGCATTGTGCGGACGGCCAGATTTTATCTGCTGCGGCGCGGATTTCCGGAGGGCACACCCTGCCGTTTTGACGTCCTGGCGATCGACGGGGAGGAGCTTCGCCTGCTGCGGAACGCCTTTTCTCTGTAAATGAGTACGTCCGGAAGTGAAAGTACAGCATTGGGCTCCGGTCAGCATAACCTTCGCATCCGGAGCTGTTCTTTGGTTTTTGGTATATATTTATTTGAAAATCGGAGCGGACATGAATCGAAGATTGAATGAAGGGGCAATACTGAAAAATATTGAAG
>CAMWWR010000088.1 GCA_947178045.1 uncultured Clostridia bacterium | reverse complement strand
TTGATACCAGAATGGGAACCGCAATTTTCCGATTGCCCTGATGAACGTCAACGGTCTGCTCTCGCAGGGAGCCAAAGCCCTCCTCGTGCTGGCCGAGCCCGTAAAGCTCCTCGTTTTCCTGCCAGTCAAAATAAATCCATGTATGGAAGCTTGTGCCATCTGGAAGTTTCTTTGCTTTTCGGACGATTTTCGTTTTTCCGTCCGCCGTCGAAATCTCCTCAACCTCCGCATCCGACGTGGAAAGCCTGCAGGTCGTAAACTCTTCCATTATTCGCGGCTCTTTGTTATTTTCTTCCAGCAGAAGCTTCCCGCCCGCATCATAAAAACGGATTGCAGAGGTTTCCGCGCTCACCTTCACAAGCAGCTCCGGCATCTGAAGGCAGATCATGTCCTTCTCCCGCGCAACATCCCAGTTCTCATATTCCGAAAGCCGGTCAATGCCGGGCTTCTGCGCCGTCTCAAAATCCCCGGCCGGGCGGAACGAAACCCGGACAATTTTATCACTTACCGGCATAAGCCGGATAATCCCCGCCTCCGAATTTAAGTAAAGCGAATTCCCTTTGCGGCTAAATGATTCTATTTTTACAGACTTCCCTTTTTGAGCGTACAGCATTATGAATCCCTCCGATCCAAAAATTTCAGCGCGAACCTTCGTTCCAGCATACGCTCATTATAGCATGCGCCGCAAAATTTATAAAGCGCTCATTTCCTGCGTTTCCATTGTTTTTATTGCATGCTCAGCCTTCGGCTGAACTGCGATCATTTTCCATTCCGGGGCAATTCCCCGAAAAACGGAGGGCTGCTTTACACAGCCCTCCGCATCGATTCTATCTCAGGTTTTATCCGGAATCCTGAATTTGTCACTGCGTCCGCTTCACCCGGACAATGTTGAATATCGTCTTCGGCGTCAGCTTCTGCCCGCTGTACAGAATCAGTCCCTCATACAGCCGTCCCGACAGCACGATGACGAGCACGGTAAACACCGCAAGGATCGCGAGGGAGATCAGTCCCTGCACGATGGATGCCGTGCCGGTCAGCAGATCCGCCGGCATGCCGAACGGGATCGTGAACGGAATAAACCGGGTCGCCGTGATCAGTCCCTCCTTCTCGAGGAGGGTGCCGAAATAGCAGGCAAAAAAGCTGATGATAATCGGGAACTGGAAGATCCCCTGCACCTGCGCCGCATCCTCCGGCTTGGATACCATGCTGCCCGCCATTCCGGCAAGCACACAGTAGAACAGGAATCCCAGCATAAAAATCAGTGCCGCGAGAATGATCGCTGCCGGCGTAAACGCAGATTCGCCGAAATTTCCGCGCAGGAAATCAAGCACCTTAAAAATCGCATTTTCATAGCCCGGATACATGGATTTTGCGATCGCGTCGCCGATAAACAGCCCGGCCACCGCGAACGCGACCCACACGAAGAACTGCAGGATCGCCGAGAGCGCGACCGCAAGCACCTTTCCGGTGATCAGCGCGTACGGGCGCACCGAGGTGAGCAGCGTCTCGGTCAGCTTGGAGGTCTTCTCCACCGAGATCTCGCGGCTGGCATCCTGACCGTAGAAAATCAGCATCATGTAGATTACCAGCCCGAAGACCATCGGCGCAAGCATCTTTACAATCATTGTCCCGACGCTCCGGTCCTCGCCAAATTTTCCGTAATCCGACGTGACCGGCGTCAGCACGGCGGCCGCCTGCTCCTGCGTCAGCCCCGCCATGCCGACCCTGGCGTACTCAAAGCATTCCGCCATCGCCGAGAGCAGCTCCTCCGCCTCCCGATCCGTGATCTCCGTATTCTCCGGCAGAATCATTTCCAGCAGGAACGTTCCGTCCTCATAGCGCAGCTCCGCAAGCACATATTTCTGCTGTCCCGCGGCACTCGCCCGGGAGATCGCCTCCGCTCTGTTCTCCGCCTCATGGAACGCCGTCCCGGCAAAGCTCTCCTTCCCGAGCGCCGCCAAAAGCATCGCGTAATCCGCCCGGTATTCACTTATCGTATATACATCCTGAACCGGGGACGGCTCCGCATCCTTATTGTCCTCCGGCTCCGCCGTCAGCACGACGGCCAGTATGACCGCCGCCAGTAAAATCAGGGAAACAACTGCTGTCACAACACTGTAGCCCTTTTTCTTTAATGTCTGGCGGAAGGTAAAGGAAAACACATCCTTCCATCCGTTGAATTGACTCTTTTTCACACTGTCCTCATTTCTGCGCCGCCCCGGCGCCGTAATTAGCCTGTATCAAACCGCTGCGGCCCTCCGCTGTTTTTACTGCGTGGCCGCCGTGTTCCCCGCTATTTCATCTTAAACAGCTGCCGGATGCCGACGCGGCTGCCGTTGTACACGATCAGCGCCTCGTACACCCTCGCCACAAAAGCAAACAGCAAAATAAGCAGCACGAGCAGTATGACAAACGCCACAAGGATGATCCAGAGCTCCGCCTTTCCGATCAGAATGGCCCCCGGCATCAAAAACGGCGAGGAGAGCGGAAACAGCATCGCAAACAGCGCGAACGCATTATCGCCCGTGCCGAGCAGAGAGCCCGCTGCGCCGATGCCGATGTACACGCCCACAAGCATTGAGACTGTAAAGAGAACAAGCCCCTCGCCTGCCTCCTCCATCCTGCTGACGGTCGCCCCCGCCAGTCCTGCAAGCGTCGCGTAAAACACGAGCCCGAGCCCCACGAAGACAAGGCAGATCACGATATTAAGCGGATTGAGTGCTCCGAGCACCTCCGGGGAAACCAGCTTCGCGAGCATGTTTTCCTCCTGCCCCTGCCCCGAAAGCTGATTGGAAACGGCAAACACTACAATCAGTCCCGCCGCCTCGGTCAGCACGACGCAGAGCATCGCCAGCACCTTGCCGACAATGATCGCGAGCGGTCGCACCGAGGTCAGAAGATACTCCACGACCTTCGAGGATTTCTCCGTGATAATCGCGGTCGCCACCTGGGAGCCCGTCATCATGCAGATCATCATGATAATAAAGAGCAGCGCATACAAAAACCAGTATTCGAAATCCGAGATCGAAGTATCCTCCTTCTCCTCGATATTTCCTTCCATACCTGCATGCAGGATATTTGTGACCACCTCGGCGGACAGAAGCTCCTGCTGGCTGGCAGTAATCCCCTGCGCCGTAAAGCGCGCGCCTTCAAAATATTCCCCGAGGGCCTGCGTAAAGGCTCCCGCCTCCTTTTTCGTTATATCGCCCTCCCCCGAATACTCCAGATAAAGCGCGATCGGGCCGCCCGCTGCATACCGGACGGTAAAGAGCGCGGCATCCTTCTCGGAGTCCTGCAGGCGGCCGGCAAGGCTGTCATATTCCGCGGAGCCCTCCGCAAAAGCGGCAACCGGCTCCACCGCCGTGCTCCAGCCCGCCTGCGCAAGCGCCGCCTGTGCGGCCCGCGCGTCGAAAATGCCGGTCTCGTCCAAAACATAGAGCTTTTTGATCGTATAATCGTCGTTCTCCTCGTCTTTGCTTATCAGGCTCATGACCGGCGAAGCAGCGAGCGCCAGAACGACCAGAATAATGAAGGATACGATGAATGCTTTACTTTTCAGGGTCTGTACCAGTGTAAAGCGAAACACGTCCTTCCAGCCTGTAAGCTTACTCTTCATGTGTGCCTCCTACCTTCTCAACAAAAATCTCATGCAGGGACGGCTCGCGCAGCTCGAAATGAATCACTGTGACATTGTCCTGCACCAGTCTTCCGAGAAATGCCATCGCCTGGCTCTCGTCCTGCACCTTCAGATGGTATTCCTCCAGCGTCCGGTTGGCGATCGTGAGCCCGAATTGTCCGATATAGCGCTCGATGTCCCCCTCGCACTTGACAAACAGATTGACCCGGCCATAGCTCTTTTTAATCTGATTCAGATTTCCCGTCAGCACCGTTTTGCCGCGGTTGAGAATGGTGATATCGGAACAGAACTCCTCGATGACCGGCATCTGATGGCTCGACATAATGAGATATTTTTTCTTCACGATCTCCTCGCGGATAATGTTCTTGAACAGGTCCGTATTCACCGGATCCAGCCCGCTGAGCGGCTCGTCGAGCACCAGCAGCTCCGGGTCCGAGAGAAGTGCGGCCATCAGCTGGATCTTCTGCTGATTTCCCTTGGAAAGCTGATCCGCCCGGTTCGCCTTTGAATTCTTTCTTCCCTTGACCGCCGGAGGGAATATGTATTCCTCCACCTCAAGGCGGCCCGCCCAATAATGGATCCGCTCCATCGCCTCTTTTTTGCCCACCTTTTTGAGCTTTGCGAAATACAGAAGCTGATCGAGCAGGGAGTATTTCGGGTAGAGCCCTCTCTCCTCCGCCAGATAGCCGATATTGGCGCTGACCGGCTCAAGTGGCTTCCCCTTCCAGCTGACCGTACCCTCGTCGCATGCGAGCATACCGAGAATAATACGGATGGAAGTCGTCTTGCCCGCGCCGTTCGTGCCGAGCAGCGCATACACTCCGGGCTCCTTCATCTCAAAGCTCAGGTGATCCACAACCACCTTTTCGCCATACTTTTTTGTTAATTCATTGACCGTCAGTGACATTTTTCCCTCCATTCTGCAGCTGCCCCCATGGGCTGCCCCACGGCCGGCTTTGCCGCACCTGCTACTGCAAAGGCGTGCCTCTTCGCTAAAGCATAATGTAGCATTTTTTTCTTTCCGTTTCAACCGTCTGCCGGATTTCTTAATCAAATATTAAGCTAAGGAAACGCTGATAAAAACATCAATTCCTTAGAGTCTCCGGCACTTTCCCCGCACGGCACACCGGCTTGCCCGGCAGATACAGTATATCCCGCATCTTACATTATGTCAAGTATATTTTACTTTTTGTCATTTTCACAGCAGAGTGGCTCGTTTTTCGTAACCCGGCGAAGCTCGTCCCTCACTTCCATCAGGGCAAAACCGAGCAGGTTCTGACCGCGCCATTTCAGCGGATTTTTCGCATCCGGCAAGTCTGCGCCAAGCCGGATTCCCCAGATCGCGTCATACGGGCTGGCCTCCGCCAGAACGCTGTCGCCGGTCGAGAGCAGGAAGTCCCTCAGAGCCCGGTTCTGACTGAATTTGCACCAGTTTCCGTTGAGCACGATGGAACATTTTGCCCTGTCCCACAGCGCCTGATCAAAGCCCCTGACTTTACGGCCAAGCGCCTTTATATGCTTCGGATCCCGACTTTCCAGAATCTGCTGCCGTATTTCTTTATCCCCAAACAATTCCGCCTTCTGCGCCATCATAAACTGCTCCATACAGCAGTAATTGTGAGCAACGGACCAGAACTCCTCCATCCACCACTGGCTGAGGCAGCTTTTGGTAATACTTCCATCCTCTGAGGGCTGATGCCCCCAGAACAAGCAGAACTCATGCTGCCTGCCATCAGCCTCCTCCTGCTGCAGCCAGGTGCGATCGTACTTTGGCCTGCCGGACGGCCGCCACAGGGGAATGCAGAATTCGCCCTGCTCCAGCACCTCGCTGGTATCATCAGACTCCCACCAGCCCTTCCATGTGACTGGCTCCGGGAACAGGGCCCGGTACTCCGCCTGTTCCTCCTCGGAAAGCCTGTTCCACCAGCCAAAAAAGCGATTCATATAATCCTCGCCATAGCCCATGCGCCACCCAATCGAATACCGCTCGATTTTCGGGCAAGCCAGCCACGGCGGAAGCATCATTTTCCTGTCCTTAATTTCCATACTATTCATACCAGTTCACACCCTCCATTACGTTCATAATCGCCTGCTTCATTTTATCATGCAAATAAGCTTCATTCAGCCTGCTCTTGTTATATTTGAGATACGAATCCTGCGTATATTCCAGCAAAAGAGCCGTAAAAAAACGCTCCCAGCTGAAATATTTCTGACTTTCAATAAAATCTTCCGGATGATCCAATATATCCTGTACCGCTTTTCCATTGATCATTCCGGATTTTAACACCAGCCATTCAAACGATTCCGGCAGATAGCATTTTATCGTAGGCCTGTGGCACATCAGCTGGTACAGCTCATTCATCTCTGAGCCGATCGCTGCGCCGTCTGCAATCACCAGCATCTGCTCTTTGTCCGATTTACTCATGACATTTTTCAGTCTGGACTTTCCTCCTGCGCTGGTGCAGGCAATCCCGTTCTCAGCACAAACCCTGTAAAAAAATTCATAGCCAGAGTTCGAGTCCTCCACCACAACGGTCTCCGGCTTCAATTTGCCGGAAAATGCTTCCGCACTGTAAATGTGGTACAATTCATTATAGGTTCGTTTCAGGTCATGATATTTGCCGGACGTATGGAGACCGTAAATCTCGTCTACCGAATACGGCAGGTTGGGTAAGTCTTCTCTTGTAATAATCACAAAATAATTGTCCGAAGCCTTCACTGCAGCAGCAAATTCCTGTGATTTTACAAATTTATTTTCCTCATCCAGAAAAATGATCTGTTCGTGGATACCGGGCAGCACAAGATCCCAGTCTTTTCCGCCAAGCGTCCTGCACGGGCGCTCACAAAGGACTTCGACACCTGAGCCTTCCCCAAGGGCTGATGCCTGCCCCAAAAGATCAATCAGCTTTGTCTTCCCTGTGGCGCTGTCTCCACGGATGACCGTAATATTCCGACGGATATTCAGTTCATAGCGGAGCCTTTTATTCTGCACAACAATATGATATTTCCCCTTCATACATCAGCGCTCCTTTATTTTAATTGCTTCTTCCAGATATTCCCCATAGCTGTGAACGACCACCCCCGTATTGAGCATAACAGCCTCAAACGCCGGAACGGAGCTAAAGTCCATCACATGATGCAGATTGATGGTCAAATCTTCCTTCCGGCCAAGCTCTGCGATCCATTTCGCACAATTATCCCCGCAGGCAGAGGCATTAAAAATCCTGCCGCTCCTGTCAAAAGCCATCAAAATCAAGGTTTTGACGCCGCCGGAAATCTCTTTTGTGGAAATCGGACCAAGTACCGGGCTCTGGATCAGATGTATCCCGACCACGTCCGATTTATCAATATCTTTAATCATCGCAACTGCTAAAGGATCTGTGATCCACTCATCCTCATATTGATTGTCAAAGTAAGTGGGAGGATGGTAAACCGCATTTTCCACGTCTCCGAATACAATTTTCAACACCGCTCTGTCCTCCTTTCGATCGATATCCAGTATAGCATAAGCACAAATGAAAGGCGAGAAAAATCATGTGTTCCCCCGCAGAAATCTATTTTGAAAAACAGAAAAAAGCGCATAGATTGCGGTATTACAGACGTGATCGAGCTGGTCAGCGACAAGATTTCCAGAAAATCTATTCCAGTTGAAAAGCTATTGTGGTATAATGTCGCCAGACATTATACCAGCGCCGATTCGCGTCCGACCAAAGGGAGGACAGGCACCGCAGCGAATCGTGCGCA
>CAMWWR010000087.1 GCA_947178045.1 uncultured Clostridia bacterium | reverse complement strand
CTGCCCGCCTGCGCGGGGCGCGGGCTGCTTCAGCAGCCGAACTTCTACTCGCGCCCCTGCGCATTTGAAAAGGCCGCCGCAGCTGCGGCAGCCTATGTATGGACTGGTTACAGAGAAACAGTGACGTACTTTTTTGCCGTCTCCGGAAGCGCATCCTGATCCATGGAAATACTCAGGATAAAATCAACTTCAAATTTGCTTGAGATCATCTCCAGCTTCTCGATTACCGGCGCGATGTCGTTCTCATCGGTGCAGGCGATCTTTAAAAAGCTGTCGAGGAATACCTTCTGAAGGTCGTGATCCTGAGAAATGATTCCGCAAATAAAACCAAGGAACTCCTTTGAATTTTCCACACAATAGTCGCGCACGTTGATCAGGCGCACCTTATTGCTCAGCTCATACATGTGTTTGGTGCTCTTGTCAAGGTAAACGATGCTTCCCGTTGTGTTCAGGATGTCGGCGTTCACCTTGTCCAGCAAAATTTTTGTCTTTCCTTTTCCCTTTTCCCCTGCAATAATCTGAATCATTGTAGCTTCCTCCTTAACCAGATCAATTTTTCCGCAATGGATTCCCGTCGGACGGGGCCGCTGCAATTCACAGCTTCATATTCCTATTATAGTATATCGGAAAGAAAAAAACAACCGCTATCCGCGAAAAAACACGGGAAACGCAGGAATGCTCTGCTAAGCCCTCTTTTTGCTTCAATCAGCGGCGGACGGCTCCAGCGACAGAAGCTCTCCCATCTGCTTGTAGAGAACATCCCTTGAGGACGCGCCGAACACGGCGGAAATATATTCCCTGCCGCCGCAGCTGGAAAACAGCATAAGACAGTCGCCCGCGGGCGTCGTGCTCCCGGTTTTTCCGCCGTGCACCGTGACGCCGTCCGGAACCTCGGATTTTCCGATCAAAAACTGGTTTGTCGACTCCAGCTCCATCTGCTTTGCCCTGCCGTCCACGCCGTAATAATCAATAACCGCCGCGCTCTTTCCCGCAATGTCCAAAAAGCCCTCCTGCTGCAGGCATTCGCGGAAAATAAGATACATATCATACGCCGTTGTATAGTGCTCGGAATTATGAAGCCCGTGCGGATTTACAAAATGTGTGTGCGTTGCCCCGATCTCCCATGCGATCTCATTCATTCGCTTGACAAAGTCCGCCTCACTCCCGCACAGATATTCCGCGATCGCGACGGCCGCATCGTTGCCGGAATAGACCAGCAGGCCGTTCAACAGTCCCTCCAGGCTCACGACATCTCCCTTCATAAAGCCGCACAGCTTTGCGCCGTAGATGGTGATGCCGCCGTTGTCCTCCCGTATCGTGACCTGCTCCGAGAGACTTCGGCCCTCCTCCTCAATAATCCGGTAAAAGGTCAGAGCCGTCAGAAGCTTTGTTGTGCTGGCGGGATAAATCTTCGTAAAGCAATCCTGGGTAAACAGGATCTCCTGATCCGTGATATCAAACAGAAGAGCTGCCTTAACCGGCCGCTTTTTTTCCGGCCGTGCATCCGCTGCCGGGACACAGTAGCCGTCCGCCATAAAGCGAACCCCGACCGGGATACTCTCCGCCTGCACGGCGTATGTGCGCGCAGACGGAAGTACAAGCCCGCCGTCCGCCGGCGCAAGCATCGGTACGTCGTCGCTCTGCGGGCTTTTGCAGCCGCCCGCCGTACAGGTATAACCAAAAAGGAGCATGGCAAAAAGAGCACCGGCCGCTCTGCGCCATACTCCCGGTCTGTTTTTGTTATCTGTCAGCATAAAACGCCCTTTCCGGCTCAGCGATATGCCTCGCGCCATTCCAGATCTCCGCGGTCAAGCGCCTTGATCAGCAGCTCCGCGGTTGCCAGATTGGTCGCGAGAGGAATATTGTGTGTATCGCAGAGCTGTACAACATTGTTCACATCCGGTTCATGAGACTTCGGCGTGAGCGGATCGCGCAGAAAGATGACAAGATCGATCTCGTTGTTCTCGATCTGAGCCCCCATCTGCTGTTCTCCGCCAAGATGCCCGGCCAGATATTTGTGCACATTCAGATTTGTCACCTCTTCGATCAGCCGTCCCGTCGTTCCGGTCGCAAATATCTCGTTTTTTACCAGAATTCCGCGATATGCAATGCAGAAATTCTGCATCAGCTTCTTTTTTGCATCGTGCGCAATCATACCGATGTTCATGAAAATACCTCCATTCTGTCACCTGAAAAAACCAGTCCCGTGCTGCCTTTTGTAACCCCATTATATCTATATCCAACTGTACTTGTTATCCAAATTGTATGCGTTATCCATGTGTTATCCGATTGTATCTGTTCTGTCCGATCCTAAATCAAGAGAATCCTCTTTCTCTTTCTCCCTGATCTGAAGGCTGACATTCATCAAAACACCGATCATCATATAGCTGCCGAGCAGCGAGCTTAGGCCCGAGCTCAGGAACGGGAACGGTATTCCCGTATTCGGAAAGATGGACGTGTTCACACAGATATTGATGATCGTCTGGAACGCCAGCATGCATCCGATGCCGCCGGCAACCAGCATGCCGAGATAGTCCTTCGCCCGGAACGCCACATAGAATGCGCGGTATACCAGAAATGCCATCAGGCTGATCACAATACAGCTCCCGATGAAGCCGTATGCCTCCGCGACCGCCGTATAGATAAAATCGCTCTCAATTGCCGGAAGTATTTTGCAGGAAAGCGGCTGTGTACTGCCGCCTGTAAATTTTCCGGCAAGACCGCCCGCACGGATTGCGATGGCGGCGTTGTTTTGCTGCCACATCAGATCCGGATAAAGCTCCGGATGCTTCAATGCAAGAATTCTCCTCTGCTGGTATGGCTCCAGCAGAAACTGGAAATCCTGCTGAATGTACCACCAGAGTCCAATACAGGCCGGAATCGCGACGGCCAGCGCCGGAAAGATCAGCTTATACGACAGTCCGGATAAAAACACGATGCCCGCAAACATCGCGAGCAGGGCCAGCGCCGTCGAAAGATCCGGCTGCTTCAGAATCAGCAGCAGCGGCACTCCCATCAAAATACAGGCCAGGAGCAAAAAATATATTTTATCGATCTTTTTCCGGAAACGATCGAACAGTCTGGCAAAAAAGAGAATGAGCAGCAGCTTCGAAAATTCCGAGGGCTGAACCTGGCCGATCTTCGGAATTATGAGCCAGCGCCTTGCGTCGTGGTACGAATGCCCAAGGCTTGTTCTTGTCAGGACGAGCAGCGTCAGGTTTACCAGATAAAATAAAATATAAAATTTGCAGACGAAATGATAATCGATCACAGAGATAATCAGCGCCACAACAATTCCGAGCACAATGCCGAAGATCTGCCTCTCATAGAGCATATCCTCCGCCTTCTGAACCTCCTTGATAATCGTAAGTCCGATAAAGCTCAGCAGGAACGCCGCAAGCATGGCCCGTATGTTGTAATGCTTTAAATTGTATTCCTTGAAGTTAAAAATTTTTCGTAGCATAATCAACCCTGCTGCTTAATAATTTATGGAAACGCTTCCTTCAGCATTTCCTGCCGCGTCAATAGTGAACATTCCGTTCAACCTTCATCCCCTTGATCGGTATGTTTGCAAAGAGGGACGGACCGCCGTTGCTGTTTTCATTATCAACATGATTCACCTTGATGTCAAGCCCCTCTTTATCAATTTCAACATATTTGCTCAGTACCTCGATGATGTCGTTTTTGATGCACTCCATCACTTCCGGCGTACATCCGGCACGATCGGCGGAAAGTACGAACTGAAGACGTCTCTTCGCGACATCCCCGGAAGATTTCTTCTTCAAAAAATCAGTAAAAGCCATCGATACCTCCCTCTCCTCATCGTTTTCCGAATATTTTTTCGAAAATGCCCTTTTTCGCATTCAGATCGAGATAAGGTACGTCCTCGCCGATGATACGGTGGCAGATATTCATGTACGCCCTTCCGGCCATTGTATCATTGCCGGCAAGCGGTTCGCCCTGGTTGGTGGAAATGACGATATTCTCATCGTCCGGAACGACGCCGATCAGCTCGATCGCGAGGATCTCAACAACGTCGTCGCTGGACATCATATCGCCGCGCTTGACCATATCGGTGCGCAGGCGGTTGACGATCAGATGGGTCTGCTTCATCTCCTGCGCTTCCAGAAGCCCGATGATGCGGTCCGCGTCGCGCACCGCCGAAACCTCCGGCGTTGTCACGACCAGCGCCCTGTCCGCTCCGGCGATCGCATTCTGGAAGCCCTGCTCGATGCCGGCCGGGCAGTCCATCAATATGTAATCAAATTCTCCTCTGAGATCCTCGCACAGCTTCTTCATCTGCTCCGGCGAGACGGCCGTTTTATCCCTTGTCTGTGCGGACGGGAGCAGGTAGAGGTTCGGATATCTTTTATCCTTGATGAGCGCCTGCTTGATGCGGCAGTTGCCCTCGATGACATCGACGAGGTTATATACGATCCGGTTTTCCAGCCCCATGACAACGTCAAGGTTGCGAAGTCCGATATCGGTATCGATCAGTACGACCTTTCTTTCCAGTTTCGCAAGCCCGGTTCCGACGTTCGCCGTCGTCGTGGTTTTTCCTACGCCACCCTTGCCGGATGTGATTACAATTACTTCACCCATGTTGCCATGCTCCTCCTTATAATCTGATATCATTCCATACTCTTTTGTTCAGCGGCTCAAGGCATATCTGCCCGTCCTCCAGAAAAGCGATCTGCATTTTCCTCGATTCTTCCGCTTTCTTCGGATCCTCTTTCTCCTGCTTTCCAAAGAAACGTGAATTTTCCGCCGGACGGCCGCTGTCCGCAGAACGGGCAAGATAATCGGCAATCCGGATCATGACCGGCGCCATGTCGATGGCAAAAACGAAGGCCTTCTCATTTCCGCCTGCGCCCGCAAACGCCTGTCCCTGAAGGCTGCCGAGCACCACGATATTTCCGGTCGAGGTGACCGAGGCCCCCGGATGGATATCGCCGAGGATGATCACGCTCGTCTCAAAGGTCAATGCCTGCCCGGAACGAAGATTCCCCTTGTAGAATGTGCCGGAGGCCCCCGACAGGTCGAGCAGCTTCTCGTTCAGCGTCCGCTCATGTTGCTGCCGCCGTTCCGCGTCGTTGTCGACAAGGCACACGATGCGGAGCTCGCAGCTTTCCGTGATGATGCCGAGCAGCTCCTTTTCCTGCTCCGGCAGAAGCGCCCTTCCCTCAAAGCCGAGCACGACCGGAGCCGCCCCGAGAAACTTTGAGGAATCCCTGAATTTGTCCGCGACGTATTCCCGGAGCTTCGCGTATTCTATCGCAGGATCCAGAATAACGGTAATTCCATGATTGTTCCCTTTGATAATAACAGGATTGTCCATAAAGTCACCTCGCCATTTTTTCTATAGTTTTCCGCTGCCTAATCGGAGATCTGGATCGTCGTGGCGTTTCCGGCCTTGACATCCCCTGACAGCAATGCTTCTTTGTTTTCTCCCTTAAAATAGTAACCGAGCACCTCCCTGCCGATATAGGCGGCGTTCGCCGAGGAATAGCCGTTCGGAATCACGACGATCACGCTGATCTCCGGCTTCTCATAAGGCGCGTAGGCCGCAAACAGCGCATTGTTCGGATGCGTTGTGCTGACCTGCGCGGTACCGGTCTTGCCCGCCACCTTCACTCCGAGATCGCCGTAGAGCCGGTTGAGGGAGTTCGTCGACGTGTTGACCACATTGTACATGCCGAGCTGCACCGCCTTCCACTGATTCGAGGTAAACTCCGTGATCGAATTGTAAACGGACGGCGTACTCTCGGAGACGACCTCTCCGCTTTTGTCGACGATGCGGTGAACCAGTGTAAGATCATAGCAGGTTCCGCTGTTTGCCACTGTGGTAATGTACTTTGATATCTGCACCGGTGCAAAATTATGGTAATATCCGATCGCGGTCCGGACAGCGTCTCGGTTGGAAATCTTCGGCTCCGCCTCGGCCACCTCGACGCCGGAGCGCTCGGACAGACCGAACATGGCGGCGTACTTCTGAATTTTCGAGAGCCCCTGCGCATCGATATAATTTCCTCTGGAATCCAGGGAAAGCTCATAGCCGATCTTATAGAAGAAATAGTTGCAGGAATGCCGGATCGCGTCGGTCACGTTGAGGGAGCCGTGCGTTCCCGGATACTTCCAGCATCTCGGCGAAGGCTCGATCTCCGCGAAGACGCCCTCGTCCCGGATTCTTGTCGACGAGGTGATCACTCCTTCCCCGAAGCCGACAAACGACATCAGCGGCTTGAAGGTGGAACCCGTCGTTGTCTGCTGGATCGTCGGGCGGTTCATGATCGGATAGGAATGATCCTCCATCAGCTTCGAATAATATTCGTAATTAATCTTATTTGCGAGCATATTATTGTCGTAGGACGGGTAGGTCACCATCGCCAGCACCTCCCCGGTATTCACGTCCGTGATGACGAGGGAGCCGCTGCACGGCTCAAGCGCGAGCTGCGCCGGAGTGATCTCGAGGTTGGTGAGCTTTTCTATCATAAAATTGTAAGCGGAAACCCGGCCGTTTCTAAGCCGTTTTACATCGTCCTCATTATATTCTAACACATTTTGCTCAAATAATAAAAGACAAATTTCCGTTCCTGTCAATTTTTTTGTAAAAATGAGGGTGCGGTATATCTTTTTCTCAAATTCCTTGTCGTCCTCAAAATAATTCAGGATATAATCGACCAGCTTTGCGTAGTGCGCGTCGATGCTGTAATAATTCTCGCCGACGCCAAGCTTTTCCAGATCCACCCAGTTTTTCGAGTTGGCATACTGCAGAAATTTGCTCAGGCTGATCTTGTCGGCCATATAGTCGAGAGACGTCGGATCCGTGCGGTCAATCGCGGAGGAGATCAGCAGCTGAATCTCTTTGGAGATAAGTGTAGAATACACATGATCCAGGTATTCCTCCATCTCCTCGCCCGCCCTCGGATTCGTCACCGTATTGTCAAGCGCAAGATACTGGCGCAGCTTTTCGAAAATACTCTCCCTCTTGTTCTGGAAATATCCGAATACCCTCTTTTCCAGCTCCGACGCATCCTCCGACTTGAACGCCTTAATGTCGATTACATTATTGTAGATCAGGGCGTTGTACACCTCGTAGATCGGGATCGTAATGCCGGATGCCTTCTGTCCCTTTGTGCCGTAGCTCATGCTGTTGGTGATCTTGGAGATCAGGATGGCAGCGATGTTCCGCTCCAGAATATGATAGCATGCCACCTGAAGATCGCGGTCGATCGTCAGATAAATATCATTGCCGGCCACCGGCTGTTTTGTGATGCGGCTGTCAAGAATCTTGTTGTAGGAATTGACCGTGAGCGTCTCCACGCCCTTCGTGCCGGAAATATACTCCTCCATTGATTTTTCCAGGCCCGTCTTTCCTACTACATCTGTAGACTCATATTTCGGCGTATCCAGACC
>CAMWWR010000086.1 GCA_947178045.1 uncultured Clostridia bacterium | reverse complement strand
CGTTGGCAAAGGTCATGTAATAGCCGAGCGCAAAGAAATTCGGCGGCGTCAGCTCGAGCGCCTTCTTCAAAATGCCCTGTATCTCCGAGAGCTTTTTGCCAAGCTGCGCCAAATCCGGATTTTTCCGCGACGCGGACAGCGTCTGCTTCGCCTCGCCGATCAAAACGGTAAGCCTCGGCGCATCCTCCTTCACCACATATTCGTTGACGGCTCCCGCCGCCAGGCCGAGCGCGCGCTTCACGCGCTCATTTATATCCTTCGCTGCATTCTTGCTGATCTCAAAAATCAGATCCTCCAGATCGGAGCTCGCGTCCAGCGCGGCCTCATACGCCACATTGTAAGCGTTCTCCAGCTTCAGGTGTGTCTTCTCAAACGTATTGAAATCCTTGCACTTTTTGGATATGCCCGCTGCGCGGTCCGGAGTCTTCGGCTCGTTCGCCTCGATCATCCGCTTTTCCAGCATGGCAATGTAGGTGTTGAAATTTTTTCTGCTCTCCCTCTGGCGCGCTTTTCCCTTCAGGATCATCGCTTCGGTCAGCTGCCGCCCGATCTTGACGATCGGATTCAGGCTGGACATCGGATCCTGGAAAATCATGGCGATCTTGTCGCCGCGGATGGTATGGAACTCCTCCTCATTGATCTTCAGAAGATCCCTTCCGTCATAGATAATCTCCCCGCCCTCGATGATCGAATTCCCGGCCAGAATACCGAGGATCGCCTTCGAGGTCACGGATTTGCCGGAACCGGACTCCCCCACGATCGCGAGCGTCTCGCCCTTATTCAGATCAAAATTGATGCCGCGCACCGCCTGCACCTTTCCGTCCGCCGTGCGGAAGGATATCGTCAGATCCTTTACCTGTAGTTTCTTTTCCATAGTGCTCAGCCCTCCGTTCCTCTCGTAGATGGATTGAACGCATCTCTGAGACCATTACCGAACAGGTTGAATGAGATCAGCAGAAGCGATACAAACAGTGACGGGAACAGCATGGCGTGCGGCGAGGTCGTCATGGCCGCCTGCCCCTGCGACATCAGCTCGCCGATGCATGTGCCGACAACAGAGGAAAGGTTCACAATCCCGAGGTAGGTCAGAGAGGTCTCTGAGCTGATAACACCCGGAATGACAAGCACGCAGCTCGTGATGATGGTGCCGAGGGAGTTCGGGAAGATATGCTTGAACATCAGCCGCTTGTCGGACGCGCCGAGCGTCTTGGCCGCAAGCACATACTCCTGCCCCTTAAAGCGGTAGAACTGCTTTCTCGTCAGAGCCGCCATGCCGATCCAGCCCGTCATCACGAACGCAAACAGGAACGATACCAGAACGCCCACCTTCTGCGCCAGATGCAGCTGGAACAGCGTCGCTACCACGATGAACGGCACGCCGGACAGAACATCGGAAATACGGTCGAGCACCATGTCGATCGTGCCGCCGTAATAGCCCTGAATCGCGCCGTAGATTGCGCCGAGCGTCAGATTGATCGCGGACACGACCACCGCAAAAATAAGGGAAAACCGTGCGCCCGTGCCGATCGCGCAGAACAGGTCACGCCCCATGATATCGGTGCCCATAACATAGCTCGGCTCATGGCCGTTCTTATAAATGTAATAATTGTAATAGCAGAGCCGGACCTGAACCGAGCCGGACTTTGCAATATTGTAAATATAAGTACCCGGGTCGGACGCGATACGCTGGCTGTGGTATTCGCCATAAGTTTTGTCCGGATTGGAGCTGTAGGCCGGAATGAAATTGCCGTCCGCATCGAGCAGCGGAGTCCCCTTCAGATCCTCACACTGATACCAGATATTCGGATTATCCGTAGCAGTGGATGTATCCTTCGCCTTCACATAGATATCAGCCTTTTCCACCACCGGATAGAGCACCTGGATGCCGGTCTCGTTCTGGAACTGCTGGATCTTCTCATATTCTTCGTATGAGAGAACCATTGTGCGGACGCCCTCCATAAAATAGGAGTTCACCTTTACCCGGTAGGAGTAGGTAACCCTGTCCTGCCCGCGGAATTTCTGATGCGTCTCGTAGGTTTCAAGAATTTCGATCACCGGGTCCATGCCGGTCTCCTGCCCGATCGCACGCAAGCTTGCGAGCTGCAGCTCGTTCTGGCTGTTCAGCGTATACGAGCCGTCAAACATGCCGATGTTTTTTTCCGCAATCGACGGGATGTACGGCGGATAGTTTGTATATACCACATCCTTATCATTTACTGAGTAAGGCGAAATAATCGGGGAGAAAATCGCAAACAGAATCAGGAACCCGATAATCCATGCCGCAACGACGGAGGACTTGTTCTTTTTAAAGCGCAGAAGTGCGTCCGCAAAATAGCCGCGCGCCTTTGTCTTGAGCTTCTCGTCGTGAAGAAATGTGTCCTTCTGAGCAAACTCAAACATATCCGGAGTGATGTGTTCGTTTGTATTTTTTTCCATCTGAATTCCCTCCCTCCTCTACTTTTTCGAGCCCATGCGGATGCGCGGGTCAATAAAACCATAGCTGATGTCCACCACAATGCCGCTCGCCAGACCGATCGTCGTGTAGAATACGGTCAGCATCATAAACAGCGGATAGTCCCTGCCGTTGATGGAATTGATGTACAGGCTGCCGACGCCCGGAACGGAAAAGATTTTCTCGATGATGAACGAACCGCCCAGAATGCCGACAAAGCTGCCGAAAATCGCCGGCACGATCACGACCATACAGTTTTTAAAGGCGTGGCGGACAGTCGCCTGGCGTTTTGTCAGGCCCTTCGTCCTTGCGAGAAGCATAAATTCGCTCGTCAGCACCTCGGTCAGCTCCGCGCGGGTCGTGCGGGTAAAGCCCGCAATCGAACCGAAGGAGAGGGACATGACCGCCGGCAGCATACTCACGAACATCGACCAGGAAAAATAGTCCGTCCCGCCCTTCATCAGGAACGGGAAAAGGCTGATCTTATAAGATAGAAAATACTGGAGCAAAAACGCGTAGACAAAGGACGGTACCGAGATCACGACCATTGTCAGGGTGGAAATTGCGTGGTCAATCCAGGTATTTTTCTTCAGCGCGGCAAATACGCCGAGAGCAATGCCGATCGGGATACTGAAAATAATTGAGTACAGATTGACGAGCATCGTCGCCGGCAGCTTGCTGATAAAGAGCTTCAGCACATCCTGCCCGAGATAAAGCTTATCGCTGATGCCCCAGTCCCCGCGGGTGAAAATCGCCTTCAGATAAAGACCGAACTGCACCAGTATCGGCCGGTTGTAGCCCAACGCCTCCCTGCGCGCTTCAACAACCTCCGTATGCGGATCCCCCAGCGGGAGCTGCACCGGCGGGAGCAGGCGGATCAGCACAAAGCAGATCGCCGTAATGATGAACAGGGTCATCAGCATGAGCGCAAATCTTTTCAATGCATATTTAACCATCGCATCCTCCAGTCCCACTGTGCCGGGAGAAAGCTTTTCAAAAAAAGATTCCCGGAACAAAAATTTTCTTTTGAAAAACTTTCATAACGGCACAAAAATATAATATTTTAACCGCGCAAACCGTGGGAGGGCGCGGCCCTCCCACGGATGAACGGTTACAGCCGCACGCTTTTCATGCAGGCCCGTTTGATTTAGTACCTGAGCTCTCCGCCCTGCGACTTGACATAGTCCGCCCACTCAGCGTCATCGTAGTTGTACTTTGTATAAGCGATGCCGCCGCGGCCGAGGATCGGATTGTATTCCTCGATTACATAGTATACCTGCTGCGAGAGCAGAGCCATACTGCCGTCCTGGATCATCGGAATATAGTCATAGGTATTGAGCACGGCGCGCTCGATCTGGGAGAGAATCTCAAGTCTCGTATCAACATCCGCAATACCCTCGCCGAAGTTGTAAGCCTTGCCGCCCACCTGGATCGTATCGCCCTGCAGTGCCTTGGACCACTGCTGCAGGTTCATTGTCACCTTCTCTACCTGCGCCGGCGCACCGATGCTTGCCGTATTCAGCTCAAGCTCAAGGGATACGCCCGTGGAGTCAAACCACTTTGCGTCGTACTGCCTGAGCGGATCCGTATAGAGCTCGGTGAGACTGAACGGATTGAGCAGCGAACCATTCCAGCCGGAAAGCACGGTGTCGGTAAGGCCCGCCTTGATGTTATCCGACCAGCCCGGATCGCCCAGAGGAGCGGATGCCTCAAAGACAACCTTGCCCTCAAACGGTGTGCCCGCCGTCACCTCGTTCATCTTCTCGTTCAGATAATCCAGCGTCTTCGTGATAAAAGAATCAACCACACTTGCGGAATAGGTGATCCGAAGCGTCTGGTCGGAGATGCCGTCATTGTCCGCATCGGTGATATAGCCCTTCTCCAGAGCCTCGTTGAACGCCTGGGTGTAGAGCGCCTTCGCTGCAACCGCGTCATAGCCGGTGATCGAAGCAGCCGCCTCGTCAAGGCTCGCAAACTTGCTGACATCCACGCTGTAGAAATCGCAGAGCGCCCTCTTTGCCTGAGGCGTATCGCGGTATCTCGCGCCGGTCTCCGGATCATAGATATAGGTGGTGCCGATCAGGCCGTAGCCGCCGGAGCGGGACGGATTGATCGCCGTGCAGAGCGCTTCCTTGTCATAGGTTACCGCCACCGCCTTGCGGAAGGACTGGAGCGTCAGCGTCTCGAGATCATACTTCGTCTTGTCAAAGTCTTCCGCCGCCTCGCGGTTCTTGATTACCTCAAGATAACCGTTGAAAATAAAGAAGTAGGTCGAGGCTCTCGGGGTAGCGTAGCAGTACTCGCTGTTGCGGTACTCGGTGAAATCGTCCGCCTGCAGACCATAGCCCATCAGATATCCCTTCAGGAACATCAGCTTGCTCGTGGACGCCTCCGCTACCACCTGCGTATCGATCGCCGTCGTCTGGTACATCGGATAGATCTGACCGTCGGTCGGATCCTGGTAAACATGCTTTCCGTCGGAATAACCGTACCAGTTCTCGTTCCTCTCAAACCGCATGGACTTGTCGGACTGGAACGCTACCATCTTGTACGGGCCGTAGCTCATCGTCGTCTCCACGCTTGTGCAGTAGGTCGTGGACCATGCGTCGGTATCGCCGATCTTCGACTTGCATGCCTCGTAGTACGGCTCATAGACGATCCAGTTGCCGGAAAGGCTGTAGAGCAGGTTGAAGCCGGCCAGCGCCTTGTTCAGAACGATCGTAATCTCATAATCGCCGTTCTTGAAGATGCCGACATTCTCCACCGGGTAATTCTCGTCCCATGTACCCGTGATTACATAGAGATACTGCGAATCATAACCGCTGCCTGCATAAGGGCCGTTCGGTCCAAGGTAGGTCTCATAGATGTATTTCGCGGATACATAATCCTCGTCCTCACCCTCCGGTATCGCAGGATCCCGGATCATCGTATCGTCGGCAGCGCTCCCGTACTGCGAGCCGTCCGCAGCAGAAATTCCCCAGAAGCTCATATCCACTAGGATATCCGCCTGGGAAACACCCTCGTCCAGCCACTCCTGTGCGGTCTTGCCGTTGGTGTAGATATCCGTGCCCTGATAGTAATAGTTCTTTGCGTTCGCGATCGCGAAATTTCCGTCCATATAATCGCTCGCGCGGTAATTCTTCATCTTCGGGTCAAGCAGAGCCCTCATGGAGTATACATAGGTGTCGGCATTGATCGGGGTGCCGTCCTCCCAGCGTGCATTCGGGTTCAGTGCAATCCGGTAGGCATAGCCCGCCGTCGCACTCGCCGGGATACCAAACTCCGGATGCGCCGTCTTAACCTCCTCCGTCACGTCAACCGGCATCTCCGCTGCCATCTCCGGGCGGATCACATAGCCCATGTAAGGGTCCTTGCCCTCAACTGGGTTCAGCGCGTCATTGTAGATGAACTCGTACAGGCCGCTCATAATATAGTCGAGCGGATAGCTGTCTGTCTCCGTCTGATAATCGTGCGGATTCCAGTAGGAAGCCAGCGTGCCGACTGCGGCTTTCCAGGTGTAATTACCCGCCACACCGGTCAGCTCTCCAAGATCAGCCACCGGATCCGGCGTCACCTCCGCGCCCGGGGTGGTCTCATCCGGCGCGTTCGTAGGCGTCGTCTCATCCCCCGTGGAAGGGGCCTGTGTCGGAACCGGAGTCGCATCCTTCTTATCATCGCCCGACGTGCCCTGGGTAGGTACCGGCGTCGAGGACGGATCCTGCTCCGAATTGCCCTTGTCGCCGCAGCCGACCATGGACACTGCCATCGCCGTAGCAAGCGAAACTGCAAGGACTTTCTTCGATGCAAATTTCCTCATATAATTGTCTCCTCCTGTTAGATTCTTAACACACTATGCCGCTTTACTGCTTTAAATAACCGCCGTTAGCAAAAAAGGAACAAGTAATTACTTACTCACCCCTTTATGCGTAACCCCTGTCATTTTATGCAATTTATGCTGTGTGTCAATTAACATGTACAAGGTTACATGATAATTGTCGAATTGTCAAGAGGTTTCCTACAAAAAACTATTTTATTACGCAGCATTTTAGCGGACTTTTTCCCGTTTTTTACATAAACTGTATTTCAAAAGGAAAAGATCAGGTGTTTTGCCATGCCGTCTGTTTGCCATATCCGCATTTTCCGCAAGGATGCAAAGCCTTATTTTCAGGTCCGCTGCAGCGGCGGAACGCTGCATTGCTGCCATGTTGCCTGTTTCCCATACCGCGCCGGAAAAAACCGGCAGCGCTGCTGCCTTGGCCTGCTCCGCTCCCTCATGGACGGCTGCAGCCTCCTCCAGCTTGAGGGGCTCTCTCTTCTGCCACCCGGCAGCCGCCGGCGGCTGCTCATCTTCTGTGCCGACTACGCGGGCCGCGAGCGGATTCCGCTGCTGGTGCTGTGAGAGAGCAAAACGGAACACTGTTTAAAGCGTTTTCCTCACCGGATTTAAGCCGCGAAGCGGTATATTCTTTTGCAAATCTGTATGTAGCCGCTCGCGGCCCCGCTCTCTTCACTCAAGCCGCAGCCGCTTCAGCGCCCGTATCACATAGTACGCAAGCACGGTATTAAACGGCAGCTGGATCAGGCTCTTGATGGCGCGCGGCACAAAATAATACCAGAAACCCTTTCCGTTCGCGATCATAACGACGCACCAGACTGTCCCAAGCAGCATTTGGACAACGGCCGCCATAAACAGCATGGTGCAGAAGCAGCGCAGCAGGAACATCGCATCCATCGAGCGCTGCTTCAGCACCGCTGCAAGATTGACCGCAATGCAGACAAAAAAACCGGCCGCAATCAGGTAAAATCCGGCCTCCGCCCTCAGCACGCTCCGGTCCGTGTACACCGGCAGCAAAAGCCAGAGGCAGGCCGCCGCAGATACAAGAACAGCGAGGATCCGCCGCCGCAAAAGGCTGAATACAAGCCCGGCTGCCGCGCACACCGCCGCGGCCGCGGCCAGTGTCACAGG
>CAMWWR010000085.1 GCA_947178045.1 uncultured Clostridia bacterium | reverse complement strand
TGCGTACCCCGCTTGAGCACATTTTTCAAATAAACCTGATTAAACCAGGTCAGCCTAAGAGTCCCGGTTGCGTCCTGCACGCTGCAGGTGACGATCTGCAGCCCCTTCAGTCGCTTCACCTCGGCAAGTGCGGCAACGCCCGCCTCGACGGCAGCGAGCTGCCCCTCCCGCAGCTCCCGGATCGGGACCGGCAGCTCGTACACCTCATAGCTGCGCGGATAATGCGCGATGAGATCGCCCACGGTAAATATCCCCAGCTTCGTGAGCGTCTGCGCGGTCTTTTCTCCTATCCCCTTGATTTCCTTCACCGAATCCGTCAGTTCCAAACCGTCGTCCTCCCGAATCCCGACGCGGAAAATGCGTCCAAAATACCGCAGAAAATGCCGCGAATTTGTCTCCTCTACAGCGGAAAAGCTGTCGCCCTTCACGCAACAGCTTTCTGCAATCCGCCCGGCTCAGCTTTGACAGCATTGCCCGCCGCACGCCCTCTATTCTACGGAGAGCACATAATAATAGATCGGCTGTCCGCCCTCGTGCACCTCCACGTCGACTTCCGGATATTCCTCCATGATGCGGGATGCAAGATCCTCCGCCTGCTCCCCGGTTATCTCCTCGCCATAGTACAGACTGATGAGCTCCGAGCTGCTGTCCGTCATCTCCCGTACAAGCGCGAGCGTCGTATCGGCGATATCACTGCCGACGGCGAGGATCGTCTTGTCGTCCAGGCCCATAATATCCCCCTGGCGTATCTCCTTGCCGTCGATGCTCGTATCGCGGACCGCGTAGGTCACCTGGCCCGAACGCACCGTCTGCATGCCCTCGGTCATAAATTTCTCGTTCTCCTCGGCCGACTTGTCATACACATAGTTGATCATCGCCGCGATTCCCTGCGGAACGGTCTTCGAAGGGATCACAATAATCTGCTTATCCTCCGTCAGCGCCTTCGCCTGATTTGCCGCCAGAATGATATTGCTGTTGTTCGGCAGGATAAAAACGGTATCCGCGTTCACCCGGCCGATGGCATTCAGCATATCCTCCGTACTCGGGTTCATCGTCTGCCCGCCCTCGATCAGGCAGTCCACTCCCAGCCCCTTGAAAATCTCGTTGATGCCGCTGCCGATGGAAACCGCAACAAAACCGGCCGGCTTTCTCGGGCCCTCCGGCTCCGGCGCTGACTCCTGCACCGGTTCGGATTCCTGTGCCGGCTTCGCCTCCTGCGCCTGCAGCGCCGCCTGCTTTTCGGCCTCCATAATGACCTTCTCGTTGTGCTCCTCGCGCATATTGTCTATCTTCATTTTCGTGAGCGAACCGTACGTCAATGCTCTCTGGATGGCAAGTCCCGGATCATTGGTATGTACGTGAACCTTCACGACATCATCATCCGATACCACTACGATCGAATCGCCGATGGACTCGAGGAATGCTTTGAACTCCTGCTCCGTGTCCATGGAGAATTCCTTTTCCAGCATAATGATGAATTCGGTGCAGTAGCCGAATTTAATATCCGCCGTCGCGATATTCTCCGTGCTGACCAAACCTTCCGCCGGGCTTGCCGCAGCAGGCTGTGCAGGCTTTTCAACCGGCTTGAAATCGACCTCCTTGCCGAGCATCGCATCAAAGGCGCCCTTCATGACCTCCAGAAGCCCCTGTCCGCCGGAATCCACAACGCCGGCCTCCTTCAGCACCGGAAGCAGCTCAGGCGTGCGGGCAAGCACCTCCTCCATGCGCCGGATGACCTCGGTCCCGAAATACTCGAGATCGTCCGTCTCGGCCGCCAGCTCCGCCGCGCGCTCCGCGCCGCCCCTGGCCACCGTCAGGATTGTCCCCTCCTTCGGCTTCATGACCGCCTTGTACGCCGTCTCCACCGCTTTATGAAACGCGCCCGCCATAACGATCACGTCAATTTTGTCGTAATCCCGCACTTCCTTCGTAAATCCCCGGAACAGCTGCGAAAGGATAACGCCGGAATTTCCCCGTGCTCCGCGCAGCGAGCCGGACGAGATTGCCTTGGCCAGCGATTTCATATCGAGCGTCTCGATGGCGCTCACTTCCTTCGCCGCGGACATGATCGTCAGCGTCATATTTGTGCCGGTATCGCCGTCCGGCACCGGAAATACATTCAATTCGTTAATATATTCCTTTTTTGCCTCGATGCTCTGCGCTCCTGCCAGGAACATTTTCCGAAGCAGCGCCGCATCTATCGTAGTTAAACTCACCTGTCTGTTCCTCCTTCAGTTTAGTCGATCACGCGGACGCCCTCAACAAAAATGTTGATTTTTGCAACCTGCAGTCCGGCGAGCTCTTCAATCTTGTATTTCACATTGCTGATCAGATTTTCGGCAACGGCGGAAATACTTACACCATAAGACACAATAATATGAAGATCGATCGTGATTTTGTTATCCTCCAGAGTAACCCCGACACCATGCGTGAGATTGTCCCGCCGCAGCAGCTTTACAAGCCCGTCCTTCATGCTGATGGATGCCATGCCGACAACGCCGAAGCATTCCACAGCGCAGGAACCCGCATATTTCGATACGACTGCGGTGTCGATTTCTATCTCGCCAAGACCGGTATGCATCGTTCCGTTATTCATAGATAACCCTCCTGTCTATATTTTATTCTTCCGTTTTGCGGAATTATTCACTTTTCAATGCCGGGCAGAGCATTATCCTCCCGATTCCGGGCGGAGCCCGGAACAGGCTGTGCCCGTTCCGGGTCGCTTCGCTCCTTCTGAGGCTGCCGGGATCATCCGCTCAGGCCCGGGAATGGCCTGACGGAATAATCCTGTCAGCCTCAGACTCCGCCCTTTACGAACATTATACCCTATTTGAAAGAAAAAGAAAACTGCTTTTTCCTTTTTTATTAACAATTAACATTTTATTACAGCTGCGGCCGCCGCTTTCATTTCCGTTGTCTATTTTGGAACAATCCGCGGCCGCCGCTGCATATAATACCATAACAGGCACTTGATTTCAGGAGAAGCCCATGAAGCGCATGATTGGTTTTATCTTGTTCTGGATCGCTGTCGGCATGACCATCATGCTTTTCATAAGCAGCGGTTTTTTTGCAATTTTTCTCATTGTGGTATGCTTTCTTCTGAGCTACCATCTGTTTACCGACTGCTGAGCGCGGGACGCAAAAAGGGTGTCATTTCTGACACCCTTCCCTACTTATTCTGTATAAACGGATTAAGCACGCTCCACTCTGCCCGCTCTCAGACATGCGGTGCAAACGTACATTCTCTGTGTTCCTCCGTTGACCTTAACCTTAACATGCTTTACGTTGGATTTCCACATCTTGTTGGCTCTTCTGCTCAACTGGCTTCTGGAATGGCTCAACCGGGAGCCCCACAGGGAAGCTTTATCGCATACTGCACACTTTGCCATGAATAAACACCTCCTCTATAAAAAAATCAGGTCACAGCCCGTGCAAGCAAGTCCTCTGCAAGATACCGTTTCTTTCACACCTGACCTGCAACAAACGCTATTTTAACAGAAAACAGACAATTTTGCAAGCGAAAATTTCATTTTTTTGCCGTTCGGCGCAATATACCGCTTTTCGGACGGCCCTCCCGCGCGGCGGGGAAGCTTTTTTACTTCCGAACACCGGAGCAGACAGCCGTCTCCGCTCCGCTTATTCTTTCAGCAGATTCTCAAAAACCTCCTCCGGCACCGGCCTGCAGTAGCGGTAGCCCTGCGCCACATAAGCGCCGATCTCCATCATCAGCTCCGTATCCTCCTCCGTCTCCACGCCCTCGCAGACCACCTGCGCGTCCAGCTCCTGCGCCAGATTGACAATGTTGCGCATAATCTTTACCTGGCGCATGCGGTTCTCGTTGTTGAGCAGGAAGGAGCGGTCCAACTTGATCACCGATGCCGGGATCTGCTCGAATACACCAAGCGAGGAATAGCCCGAGCCGAAATCGTCGATGGACAGGCGAACTCCGTTTTTGCGCAGAATATCCACTGTCTCCTTCACCCGCTGCTGCGAAAGCTCCTCCACCACGAGCGTCTCCGTAATCTCTACCTCGATATATTCCTTCGGCACGCCGTAGCGCGCGATGACCTCCTCGAACCGTTCCGGAAATCCCTCCCGGACAAAATGGATCCTGGAAAAATTGCAGGAGACCGGCACGACCCTCTGCCCCGCGTCCAGCCGTCGGCGAAGCATTCTGCACACCGACTCCATCACGAAAAAGTCGATCTCCGTAATCTTTCCTGTCTGCTCATAATACGGCACGAAAAAGCCCGGCGCGCGGATTTTTCCGTTATCCGTCGGATCCATAAAGCGCACCAGCGCCTCCGCTCCCACGATGCGCTCGCTGCGGATATCCACCTTCGCCTGATAGTAGACGGTAAAATCCTTCTGGATATCCACCGTTTCCAGAAGCTTCTCCCTCTCGTGCAGCTCCTGCAGCTGGTTTCTCATCTCATCATCGTAGAACTGTATCACATTGCTGTAGCGGCCCTTCAGCGTCTCCGCCGCCTGAATGCCGCACGCGAGCGCGGTGTCCATATCCGCGTTTCCCTTCGGGATGCAGTACACGCCCATCGCCAGAGTCATGTGCATCTCCAGCTCCTCGTAGATTTTCCGGGAGAATTTATTTTCAATATCGTACAGGCGCTTCCTCAGAGCGTCCTCATCCCCGTAGCGCAAAAAGAGCACAAAATGGTCGCCGCGGCTTCTGGCATAGAGCTCGTTTCCCCGGTCCAGCTCGTCCGTGACTACCTCGATAAAATACGCGAGTATCCTGCGCCCGGCCTGCCAGCCGTACAGCGTGTTATAGCGCCTGAACTGGCTGATATTCGTATAGACCACCGCATAGTGCGCATTCCGCTCCGCCGCGAGCTTCCCTGACGCCCGGTAATTTAAGTAATTGAGATTCCATATATTAAAATCCGTATCCTTGTACATCAGCTTCTGTATGCGCCTGCTGCTGCGCAGCATCTTGAACAGCACCAGAATCACCGCAAGCGCCGCAAGCGAGAGCACCGTAATGATCAGGATGCTGTTGTCGCTGATAAACGCCTCCAGGCTTAAGCGGGAGTAGAAATTATCCTGGAGCATATAGTCGTTGACCATCTTGTCGCTGACCTCGTCAAGCTCCTTGTTCAAAATGCCCGCGAGCGGTGAGGCCGCGTCCTCGCGCACCGCCATATAGATCGAATGAACATCGCTCAAAACGCTGTAAATCTCCATTTTGCGGAAGCTGAACCTTGAGCCGAGCAAAAATTCTGCCAGATAGCCGTCGCAGACCGCGGCATCCGCCTCACCGGACTTCACTGCCTCAAGACATTCCAGCTGCGAGCCAAGGCACAGAAGCCCCGCGCTCTCCCCGGCAAAATCCAGCCATTCCTCCACGGAGCCGTTGCTGTAGGCGACCGCCAGTGTTTGTATTTTCCTGGACTTGTCCCGTTTTTTCCGGACAATGACATGGGGTGCCT
This sequence comes from uncultured Clostridia bacterium, assembly GCA_947178045.1. Classification (GTDB taxonomy): domain Bacteria; phylum Bacillota; class Clostridia; order Lachnospirales; family Lachnospiraceae; genus RGIG4057. The sequence goes on along the minus strand of CAMWWR010000085.1, from coordinate 1,998 downwards.
GCGCGTAGCGCCTGGTCAGCGTGACTCCACTCTGGCGCATGTCCTGCGGCGATTCCCCGCAGTAGCACAGAATGTCAATACTGCCGTCCAGCAGCCGCTCTTTTGCCTCCTGCATCCCGTTAAGCCTTATGTATATCAGCCGGATGTCCATGTCCGCACCCATCCGGTCCAGCTCCTGCCTGGCAAGCCCCGCAGCCTGGCCGTCGCTCTCATAGGAGAACGGATAATAGCCGTCAAAATATCCCACGGTCAGCGTTTCCTTCTGCGCGATGTACTTTTTCTCCTCGCTGGTCAGGAGCACGGTCTGGTCAAGCCTGTCCTCGTAATACTTTGTCATCAGCTCGTTTTCCAGCGCCGGGCGGTTCATCTTCAGATCGGCAATGCCCTGGTTCAATTCGCGCATCATATCGTCGTTGCCCTGCCAGGATATATAAAAAATCGGCTTCGGCGCAAAGCGCCCGATGATGCGCTGTCCCTCCCGGATCTCCGTGAGCGAATGCACCAGCGCGTCGATCTCGCCGTCCGCCAGCGCTTTCTGCAGCGCGGCTGTATTCTCGTACTCCCTCACCGCTGGGTCTGAAATCCCGTGTCCCTCCATGTATTCATAAAATTCCTGCTTCCGCACATAGGTCGCCACGATGCCGTAGGTAATCCCCTTCATGGCTCCGAAATCCTCGAACGCGAGCCCGCTGTCCCCCCTCGCCGCGACCGCGCCGAAGGTGTAGCCGCTGGAGAGATCGGCATACTGGTAGACCTCCTTCCTCTCCTCGGAAAACTGCGCGGAGCCGACCAGATCCACCTTTTTTTCACGCAAAAATGCCAGCGCCTCATCCCAGCTGGAGCAATCCACATACTCGATCTCCCAGTTCACATAAGCGCACAGCGCCTCGAGATACTCCACATCCATGCCGCCGCGGCTGCCGTCCACGTTCTTCTCGTTAAAGCCCTCCATCGGGAAAAAACCGACCCGCACCGTCCGCCTGCCCGGCCCGGAAGCGCCCTGCATGTCCAGCCTGCCGGCAAACGATACAAAAAGCACAAGCAGAGCAAGGAGGCACACTGCGGCGCGCAATTCTCTTTTTGTGCGTACCGCGGCAGCATCCCGGCCCTGCTCTTCCATTTTTCTTCCAGCTCCCCTTCCCTTTGCTCCTTTTTTCTCCGACACCGGGCAGAACTTACCCTCCTCTTTCTCCCCGGTGTCGGTCCCCTGCTGTATCCCGTCCCACCGTTCCTGCATGCCTGCTTTTCTCACTGCTCCCCCCGCCTTTCCGGCCGCTTTCCGGCTCTTGTCCATCCTGCGAAAACGCCGCCCGGTATGTCCCGTATTCCCCGCATATTCCCTGCAATAAATTTTACCATATTTCCTGAATATTGCAAGAAAAATCGCATTATTCGCGGCAGGCGGGAGCAGCTCCGCCGCTCCCGCAACCGCAAAACACACATCGGGGGTTGCAGCATATATTGTCTTTACTGTAACTTTCTCCGGCAGTGCAGTGAATATAAATTTTTCCATCCGGCATCGCATAGCTTCATCCGAAACGCCGCGGATTATCCGCCCTGTTTCTGAATATCAGGACCTTACGTCGACCTCTCCCGCAAGTACCCTTACATAGTCGGCATAGTTCTCTCGGAGCAATGCCGGAGTGTCCAGCTCATAAGGACATTTCGACTTGCATTGTCCGCAGTTGATACAGCTTTCTGTCTGCTTCATATTGCGCTGCCATTCCTCCGAGAGCCAGTTGTCAGAAGGTGCGCGGCGCAGCATAAGCGACATTCTCGCGCAGTTATTGATCTGGATTCCCTTTGGGCACGGCATACAGTATCCGCAGCCGCGGCAGAAATTTCCGCCGAGCTGCTGTCTGTCGCGCTTGATCTCCGCTCTGATATCGTCGGTCATATCGGGAGTATCGTTCATAAACGCGAGCCATTCCTCAAGCTCGCTTTCGCGCTGTATCCCCCATATTGGAAGAACATTTCCATACTGTCCGATAAACGCGC
>CAMWWR010000084.1 GCA_947178045.1 uncultured Clostridia bacterium | reverse complement strand
CATTATCCAGACCCAGATCGATATAACCCTCCCCGTCGTCATAGAACAGGTTCAGCTCCAAAGCCTGCACCAGTCCCCACTGCTCCTCGCTCAGGCGCATTACAGGCACGCCATCCTCGCCTTTGCTCCAGACAAGAGCCTCCTCTGCAAATCGGTGATCCTCCAGGTACTGCTCTGCGTTCTCCATATCCAGGCTTCTGCCTCCGAGAATTCCCTCCAGCAAAGAGGAAATCCCCCCTGTGCTGCCCCCGGAGCCGCCGCCCAGCATCCCAAGCAGGGCGGGCAACGGAGAATCCGATCCGCCGGCCACCGCCTGCCCGCTGGCCGCCACATCTGCAAACTGCCGGATACATTTCGTATATGCCTTATCCATGCCGATCTGTTCAAAGGTGGACACAGCACGATCCACCGTGGAGGTCTTGCGATAAGGGAAATAGATCGACAGACCGTAAGCGTTGGTCATATTGGATGAAGTCCGGTTGTATTTCACTGCACCCAGCAGGGCATTCGTCAGGGCGTTTGCCTCCTGCGTACCCAGATTCTGAGCCAGATGAACCAGATCAATCTGGTCGATTTTGCTTGACTGAGCAAACTCTCTGGCTCCATTCCGGGCATTGGAGACCGTCTGATACTGCTGATCCCGGATCAGCCCCGCCGTAGAATCGGAGAATTTCGTCAGCGCGTCCGGCAGAGTATGCTCCAGCTCCGCCAGATCGGTCACGGACAATGTCGTCAACTGGCCCCGGCACCTCCGGGCGCAGGTGTCCACGAAGCTGTCCACAATATTCTGCCCCACCTGGATGGTGGACATTGAAGTATTTTCGCCAAAAGCCGTAAGCCAGTCCGTATAATACCAGCCCACACCCGGCTCGGTCTCCTCTGAAGCGATGAGATAATCGGCGTACTGGGCCATCGTCAGCGCCGTCTCCACCGTAGCCATGAGACAGGCGTCAAAGCCGATGAAGTCAAACTTCACCCCGGCATTCTTAAGCGCAGAATCCAGACCCGACAGGCTCATGGAGCCGCTGGAGGCAAACTTTTCGTCATAGCCGTAACCGCTGACGGAGCCTCCGCCGTGATCCCAGAGAATCAGCTCGTAACGGCTGGCCGGATAATTTTTCGCGCACCATTTTATATACCCGGACAAAGTATCGGGCTTTGTCATGGAAACGCTGCCCAGATCCTTTTGCAGATTGACCAGTTTGCCGTCCTTCACCTGCCAGATCTGGTTGGTGGTTCTGCTGATCTCGCTGTTTTTCCAGGCTTTGCAGCCCCCGGTGTAAATCAGGAGATTGATATTGCTGCCAAACCGGGCGCCCAGCATTTCCTGGATGTCGGCGGTGCCCATACCATTGCGGGACTCCAGATCCGTACCGCACATATAAACCATGATGGTGACCGTATCTTTGCCGCTGCCCAGCATCTTTGTATACTTTTCGCGGGAACCGGAAGCTACGGAGGTATTCAGCCGTCCGATGTTAGCTTCCCGCTGCCATCCGTCGGAGACGCTTCCGCCGCCCAGACCGCCGAGCAGCCCGGCTAGGCCGGTACTTCCACTTCCTGTTCCGGTTGTATTTCCCGTGCTTCCTGTGCCAGTCGTATTTCCCGTGTTTCCTGTACCAGTCGTATTTCCCGTGTTTCCGCTGTCCGAAACCTGCTGCTGTCCCGGGGAAGGCGTCTGGCTGCCCGATTGACCGCCCAGCAGTGCGGTCAGTCCTCCTCCGCCGCCCAGCAGCAGCGCAACCAAAAGAATTATCAGCTTCTTGCCGAATCCGCCCTCTGTCCCTGTGCTCCGCGTGCCGGAAGGCCGTCCCTGATTCTGACCTTGATCCCGATCCCGGTAGCCGCCGGCTTCGCCCACCGGTCCGGTCCCCAGGCCTTGTCCCCGCTTTTGTACGGTTTTGCCGGGACCAGTCACATTTTTCTCACGTCCTCTGGGTCTGTTGTTTTCCATAGATGTTTTTCCTTTCTTTTCCTTCATTGTACCAGGCAGCACTTTCTTAAGAATTATACCACAACATACCAATGCTGAAAAGCCTCTATCTAAAACCAAACAAACAGAAAGAGGGGACCGCCTCTCTTACCGGCAGCCCCCTCCGCAATTCATATTTCGACTTATTTTATTTCGTCCTGCGCTGTTTTCGCCTTACTTTCCCTTTGCCTTTCTCTTCTTGCCCGCAAGCACAACGCCGGCCGCGCCCGCCACAGCGGCAACACCGGCCACCGGAATAATCACCTTCAGCGGGCTGCTGTCACTCTTGGCCTTGTTATCGTCCTGCGCCAGCACCATGGCGGAAATGCCGTCCACGGTAACCTTGCCGTTCTTGATTGTCCGCAGCACCTCGGTGCCCGCCTTCTGGCCCTCAACATAGACATTCCACTTTCCGTCCGGAAGCGTCACCTCAACCTTTTCGCTGTTCGAGTTGAAAATGACGAAGAGCGAATCCGCCGTCTCGCCGTTCACTCCGCCGTTGATCTGGAATGCTACTACGTTGGCGTCCATGCCGGAAACCGGGAACACATTGTTCTTCACATCGTCCGCATTGGTCAGGCGGAGCGCCGCATGCGCCTTGCGGAAGGCGATGAGACCCTTGTAATACTCGAATACCTGCTGATATTCCTTCTTGTCCAGATCGCTCCACTTCAGGCAGTTGACCACATCCGAGGAAGCGTAGCTGTTCTCGTCAAAGCTGCCGTCCGCCTTCACCTTGGTGCGCAGCATCTCCTCGCCGGCCTGCATGAACGGGATTCCCTCCGACGTCATATAGATCGCCGCAGCCAGGTTGTTCATCTTGATCCGATCCTCGCGCGAAGCGCTCGGGGTAGAATTCGTAATGCGGTCGATCAGCGTCATATTATCATGGCAGGACGCATAGTTGATGCTCTGCGCCGGCGTCGTGCACCAGTCCGGAGCCAGGCCCATAAAGCATTTCTCCAGCTTTGCCTCCAGCCCTCTCGCACCGGAAACATAGCCTGCCTCCGTGTTATTGAACACATTTCCCTTCAGCAGGTCGCGGAGCGTATCGCTGAAATAAGCGAAGCCCGGTGTCATCGTGGAATTCGTCTGCGTCGCCAGACTGTAGCCCTCCTTCGTCACGTCCGTGGAAAGCGTCCAGCCCTCGCCGTAGAATACGACATTCGGATGACTTTTGTGCACCTCCTTGACAATCGCGTTGATCAGCTCGGTATCCATCAGGCCCACCAGGTCGAAGCGGAAGCCGTCAATATGGTATGCATCCGCCCAGTAGGCCACGGAATCAACAATATATTTCTTTACCATGGAGCGCTCGGTCGCGGTATCGTTTCCGCAGCCGGAGCCGTTGGAATATGTGCCGTTCTCCGAAATACGGGTAAAATACATCGGCACGATCTGGTTGAAGCAGAAATCCGAAGCACTCTGCACATGGTTGTAAACCACGTCCATGATAACGCTGATGCCGTTATCGTGAAGCGTCTTAACCATCTGCTTCAGCTCCCTCACCCTCACCTCGCCGTTGCGCGCATCGGTGGAGTAGGAACCCTCCGGCACATTGTAGTTGACCGGGTCATAGCCCCAGTTGAACTGCTCGGTATATGCGCTGCTCTCGTTCACCGACCCGAAATCGTAGATCGGAAGCAGATGCAGGTGCGTAACACCGAGCTCCTTAATGTGGTCCAGACCGGTCGACACACCGGAAGGCGTCTTTGTTCCGGTCTCGGTCAGACCGAGGAATTTCCCCACATTCTTGATGCCGGAATTTTCGTCCGCCGAGAGATCACGGATATGAAGCTCATAGATGATCGCGTCGTTGAACGATTTTCCCGCGTTCGGGTCGGCATCATTGACCCAGCCCTCCGGATTTGTCGCCGCAAGGTCAATCACCATCGCGCGCTTTCCGTTCACGCCCGTCGTCCTCGCGTACGGATCACAGGCCTCATTCTGCGCTCCTCCCACCTTGACAAGGTAGGTGTAATAAACGCCGTTCAGGTCGCCTGTTTTTTCCGCTACCCAGGTGCCCTTTATGTCCTGCGTCATCGGAAGCTGCTCGATCAGATCGTCCGCTCCGTCAAGACCGCCCCTGTACAGTCTTACCGATACCTCCTCCGCGGTCGGCGCCCACACGCGGAAGCTTGTTCTCTCCTTTGTATAGACCGCGCCGAGATCGTCGCCGTCGTAGGTGTACTTCTCCTCAAATTTCGCCGTCGAGAAAACGATCGGCATCACGATTTTGTACGTCGTGCCGTCGCAGGTTACGGTATAACTTTTTCCCGTGTCCAGCTCCTGCGCGAGCACAAGCTGATACTCTGTGTCGGAAAGAGTTTTTACCTCCTTCACCGCCACCTCGCCGTCCGGTCCGTTCACCGTAAAATAACTGCCGAGATCCTCCGTCAGCGTCCCGGTAAATTTCGTCAGGATCGACATTTCGCCGTCGTAGCGGGCCTCCGACATTTTCGTGCCGATCACGGCGTCATCCCCGTATTGCTTCGTATAGCCCTTTACGCCGGATTCCACATAGATATGCACCGTGCCCGAAACCATCTCCGGAATGTCGATAAACTGATCCTCATTGACATCCTTCGACCAGTCCTGCGTGCGCACGATAAAGCCGATGCTCGTCGTTCCGGGCGTGACGGACATCGTCGCCACCATCTCACCGTTTTCCTCCGCGAACGGATAGCCATTACCGGCTCCGCCGGATTCCCAGAGCCAGACGTCCCAGCCCTCATAATTGCCGTCCGGCCTGTGATAATGCAGCTTCAGAATCAGCTCCTCCGCCGCGCTGGCAACGGTCAGTCCGTCCAGCGGAACAAAGGACAGCAGCAAAATAAGAGCTGCCAAAAACGCAATCACACGTCTTTTCATAAATCGGTATCCCCCTTTACATTCATTGATATCTCTAATTATACCGGATTTTAATGTTTTTTCAAGGGGTCTCAGCGAAAATTTTCGATTTTTTTCGAAAAAATATTATGTGATAAAAGCCGGGGGCTATCACGCCGCCCGGCGGCGGCCCCGCCGACTTATCATTTCATTCTCAGGAGCTTCTTTATGACCCGCTTTACCGGCTTCGGAAACAGTCTGCCTGCCACTTTTCTGCAACGGCTCAGCAGCATTTTCCATCTTCCCCGCTGCTTCATGACTGCGGAATGGAGGCCGCGCTTCTCAAAATCCTTTTTGAACCTCTCCCTGTCAAATTTTTCATCTGTGATCCGGTTTTTATAGAACATGCAGTTGCCCAACAGGGCCTGGCGGGTGTCCGTCTCCCTCAGCTGATACTCTTCCTGGTCGAGGGTGTTTATCAGCTCTTCTCCCTTTTCGGTCCGCGTGAAGATAATGGAAACGCCGTCCGCGTTATAGCCCTCCATGCTCTTGTCAAGACCCCAGTGATCTCCGATCGTCAGATCGGCAAGATGGTCCTTCCCCTTGAATTTGCAGTCAAGGCATGCGCTTCTCACATAATTTTGAAATGCGAAGCCATAGTCAGTGGCATAAAACGGCTGCTCAAACACTTTGCCGTTTTCAAACTCGGCGTGCAGCCAGGGCGGTGCCCAGCCCTTCTTTTTGTACCTTACGGAAAAATAAGAGATTTTCGATCTGTACTTCTTTTCCAGCCTCTCGACAAATGCTTTATGCACCTCCGGATAGGTAGGGCCGTGACAGATCAGATCAACGGTAAACAGCTTCGCGTCGTCAATCTGCCTGCTGCCCAGATAACATTTCAGGGCCCCGATATCGCAGCCGAGTCCAAAAAAGAGAACGGCCCTCCCCTGCTCCAGAAACTCACCGGCCAGCGCATGGACAAGCACCTTCCTGTCCTGGTATTGTACATATTTATCTGAGCTGGCATACTTTGAGCCCTTGAGCAAAGAAAGCTCCGCGATATCCGTGATACAGCAGTATTCCGCCCGTTTAAAGTCATCGGAATACCGCACTCCGAAAACAATGCCGCCGTTTTTGATAAAGCTTTCGCTGAGCGCCGAGGCGGCCCCTCCGGATGCTGATTCCAGCAATTTTTCCCTAGATTGGTAATAGCCCGAGTACGTTTTCAAAACGTTGAAGCGCTCGTTATAATTTTTCTTTTTCATCGCTTTTCTTTCTCATCACTTTTCTTTTTTATCATTTTCAGCCTCCATGCTGCGACTGTTTTTTAGGAGCAGCTTATAAACCGTCTGCGCCGTTTTGCATATCCCTCCACGGTGTATGCTGTTAATATTATAGGCGCTCCGAATCTGCGGCGTCAAGGGCAACATTATAAGCACGCTTTGATTCCCTGCCCTGCGGAAATTCAACTCTTTCTCTAATAGCGAAACTCTGGAACAATCTCAAATGGAATTCCTGCTGTCCGGAGCTTATCGGTTGTTTTCTTCATTTCTGCTGCTCTGGCTCTTATTATACATACATTTCCGGTCAAAATTAACTGTCTTGCTGTGAGGAAATTCACTCCCGCTATTTTCGAAATCAGTCGGATTTTGTCCCTGTCAATGTTTTCTGCAGCTTTGATAAAAAGACTGTACTTCGTTATATCCTGATCGATTTCGCTGATATAGGATGTTGCGATTGCCCAGCCGCAGCCGGGACACAGCCATCCCTGGGTTGAGTCCTTGCGGAAGTAGCTTATTTTATTGCCGCATTGTTCGCATATCATTGAATCATTCCTCGTTGAGAATAATTAATATATCAAATATTGTACTGTGAATATATGTATTTCCCACTGTAATCCTCTTAACAGAGTTTCTTCTCTGAATATTTCTCCCCTGAATATTTTTTGTCTGAATATCTCTTCTCTGAATTCATGATTTTAAACCTGCTGTTGATTACCGTTCCCGGATCAATCGCCAGACTATCTGCGCCTGCTCATATTCAGGTGATGTTTTTACTACAATTTACTATAATTTTTCCATCACAAAATCATTTTCAACCATTCCCTTTTTAATAAGCCTGCTTTTCACCCACTTCACTTGATTCTGGGTTCCAACGAAAAAAATTTCTTCAGAGAAATCTGTATTTTTGCATTGCAAAACCTTATTTATTAAGAATTTTATCTTTACTTTTCCGGCTAAACTCTTAAGTCCCCATTCTCCCTCTCTTTTGACAATTGCTGTTTTTACGTCATCCGGAATGCTGTCTATATCATAACCATCCGCTTCAATACTTTCTCCGCATTTATCACAATGATAAGACATGTACCATATATATGTATCATCGCGAATGCTGTCTCCTGCATTAACATGAATCATGTTCCCACATGTGCATTTAACCATCAATCCTATCCTTTCCTTACTGTCTTATAAAGCAGTGACGGTTTAATCAGCACTACCTTAAGATAATAATATTTACTTTTCTATAGACAAATGATTTAAAGCCCTCGAAGGGAATAAATATCTCCGCAATTTTCACACGATATAGTAAATGACGAATAATAATTCCCTTTATACGCCAGTTTTCCATTACTCAACTTTCCCAGCAGATATTTTCAAACAAAACCTGTATAAATGCCGCTTGGGAGCTCATCCATTCG
>CAMWWR010000083.1 GCA_947178045.1 uncultured Clostridia bacterium | reverse complement strand
CCGCCACAAAAAACCGGTCAAAACAGTCCGGAATCCACACCTGCTCCAAATCCTCCGACATCTGCTCGCATTCCGCACACAGATCACCGAACATCATTTTGAATTCATACGCTTCATCCTCATCCCCGTCCATGACATTGATCAGCGTTTCCTCGTCCGTTTCAAAGTACCACTGAACATCCGTGCACGCATCCTTGATATCCCACAGCTCCTGCTGGATGGCCTCAAGATTCAGATCCCGGACAATCGGCCGCCTGTATCTGAGATTCCTTGCTTTTATCCGTCTGGTCTCTTCTGCGCTCATGTTATCTCCTTCCCTTTTGTTGCACCAGTGCAACTTTCCTCCTCATGCCAGCAACGCCTCAGCACTTTCCCGGCTCCCGCAGCTGCTCCACCAGTATCCGCACCGCCGCGTCCGTCATCTCCTGTGCCGTTCACACACTCTAACACCTGCACCATAATCCCCATCAGCAGCGGATGGTTCCTTCCCCGCCGCATCAGATCGCGCGCCTGCTCCATGAGCTCCTGCCATTCCTTCTCACTGGACGGCGGGCTCTCCGCCCAGCGCTTTGTAAAGTCTCTGGCCCGATTAAAAATCCATTCTGTCTGGTTTGGAGTAATCCCTCCGCTCATCACACGTCCTCGATCCGGATATAAATCCCTGGATGTTCTGCCCAGAACTTTTCCACCAGCTCTGAGGCCACCAGCGCGTCATCCTTCCAGTAATGCAGCTGTGTCATGGTGTCCTTGAGCATCTTCTGGAGGTTGTCCGTGTCCGGTCGGCTCGTCTTATATTCGCCATCCCGGTGCGTCCCCCGCGGGAAGAGCCATCGCACGATGAGCCGTACCCCGCCCGTGTATGCCTGCTCCGGAACATGCTGCCCAAGGTGTGCCGTAAGCTTCTGCTTTGCAATCTTAAGCTCCGGCGGCATGTAGAACACTGGCTTGCCCTTTACCATACTGACCTGCTTTTCCTGCCAGGTACAGGTCGGCGGTACCATGCTCATAAAAAACTCTGTTGTCATCAATACCACCCTCTTTTCCTTTCAGCCTCGTCAACAGGTTCCCGAAAGCGGAGGTTATGATTATCCGGAATAAGCATCCTCCCCTTCAGTGCGTCCGACATATCAGCCCACCTGTTCCTTCCTGCCAGATAAACATCATAGTCCCTGATAAATTCACTGCTACAGTCCCCGTCAGGGAAATAGACAATGATCTCTGCAAGGGCATGGGGGTTAAAAGAATTGCTCTGACCTTCTGCCCCAGTAACTTTATTTTTAACTTTCAATTTGACTTCACCCCTTTAAATTGTTAAACTTTCTTTTTCCCTGCTCAAGGTTGGTGCCCCTCGTGTGCGGGGTGGGTGGTCGTCGTGCGTCAGCTTTCGCACGACTGCCTACCCCCGCATGAGGGGGTGCGCAAGCATACGTTATGTATGTATATACATAGTGGTCTTGTGCACCCCTGCACATAACCATATTTTAATGATTCTGCGCACTCCTGCACACAACCATGCTTTAATGATTCTGTGTATCCCTGCGCACAACCATGCTTTTATAGTCTTGTGCACTCGTGCTCATAACCAAGAATTCTTAGTCCTGAGCACCTTCCTGCACTCTTCTTTTTATGTATGCTTTTCCGTCACTTCCGATATATTTTTCGAACTCATTTTTTAAATTTTGCTTCTGCCTCTTCCCGTCTCCGAACCAGGAAAGCAGCTCCCGGGAGGTTGTATTCAGCTTATCTGCAAGTTCCTGTGCAGATATCTCCCTGCCATCCATTTCGATATTGGAAAACTCAATCTCAAACTCATTCAGCTTTTTTAGCCGGTTGTTTTCTGCTTGTTTTTTTCGATTTTCAACTGCCTTCCTCCACGCCGGCGTCTCCTCCTCCGGTGCCAAATCCGCCAGTATGCCGCCCGTATCCACCCGGTGCACCGGATAGTCGAACCACAGATTCACCGGCTCAAACTTCGGGAACTCCCGTAACGTCCCCTCGATCCGCCACGCCGTCCTTCCCCGGGCGCGCTGCTTCGCTGCCTCGATCTGCCCTGCCAGCTCCCTCTCCTGCGTCCCGGAAAGTGTCTTCCGGCAGTACTGCAGCATCTGCGCGCTGCTGCACCGGTCATCCTGCGAGACTGCGTCCTCCCAGCCCGGGACATGCCCCTCCAGATACGCCTCGCATGCGCCGCAGACCGCCCTGTTCTCCTCCTGCTTTGCGGCATCCTCCGGGATCTCCAGCTCGATCAGGTCAAGCAGCGCGTCCGGATCCCTGGCAAACACGCCCGAGCCGGAGGCACGGTCCATGGACTTTTTCGCCCCCTGCCCGCCCTTGGAGTGGTGGTGGCAGTAGATGACCGCACAGCCCAGCTCGGTGCATACCTTGTCGAACTGGTTGCAGAAATCCGCCATCTGGTTCGCGCTGTTCTCGTCGCCGGTAATGACCTTGTAGATCGGGTCGATGACCACAGCGATATAATTCTTTTTCATCGCCCGGCGGATCAGCTTCGGCGCCAGCTTGTCCATCGGCACCGCCTTCCCCCGCAGGTTCCAGATATCGATGTTCGAAAGATGCTCCGGCTTCCAGCACAGCGTATGATATACATCCGCAAAGCGGCGCAGGCAGGAGGCCCGGTCGAGCTCCAGGTTGACATAGAGCACCTTCCCGCGGCAGCACTGCCAGGAAAGCCAGCGGCGTCCTTCTGCAATGGCAATGCACATCTCGATCAGTGCAAAGGATTTTCCGGCCTTGGAAGGCCCTGCAATCAGCATTTTATGGCCCTGCCTTAAGATGCCATCAATCAGGGAGGGCGCCAGCTTCGGCAGGCTGTCCCATTCCGCGGCCAGATTCTCCGGATCCGGGAGGTCGTCGTTGATGCCCTCAATCCATTCCTTCCATTCTGCCCATGATTCCTTTCCGATATTGGTATCGATCAGGAACTGCTTCCTCCCGTTCCTCAGAACGCCGGGCATCCGGCTCAGCCGGGACGGGTTCTTGTTCTGGGTATCTACAACCAGGCCGTTCTTTTTACACACTGCATACAGGTACTCCACCCGCTTCCGGTATTCGTCATAGCTTCCGGCGTCGATGTGCACCACGGCGTGCAGGCTCTTCTTTCCGCTGTGCACCAGCGTCGCGATCGGCAGCTCCAGCTCGCGCAGGATCGCGTTCTGCCGGTCGATGTCCTCCGCGTCGGATTCCACCAGGGCATAGCGGTATTCGGTTACGTTCTCGTTTTTTACTCCGCGCCCGTCCAGCGGGTTGAAACGGATCCATGCCCCCGCCTGCTCATGGTAATCCCCGAGCACTGCGCCGATATCCCCCCTGCACTGGTTTAATGCCTGAATCAGCTCTCCGGCCGTCCGGTCCCAGTTGCCTTTCGTCGGCATATATTTCCCGTCCTTTTCCCAGCTCTGCGTTACATAGCCGACATTGTCCGACGAATCGAACAGGGTCTCAAGATAGCGGATCAGCTCCGCCGCCGGGTCCCACTCTGCTGGCTCCGTGATTTCCTTCCCCTCGACCCATGCGGTATTTACAACCACCAGGTCGTCACTGCCACCGATGAGATCGTCCCAGCCGATCTCATAATCCGGCCGCTCCGGCTGCCAGCCGTTCTCCCGCGCCATCTGCACGATTGTGCCGGCTGTGACGGGCACCGCCGCCCCGCGGAAGGACTCCCATTTCCGGAAGCATTCCCCCTTCCGGTACCGGCGGTCGGCCATACTCCAGCGGTCCCAGTCCTCTGCGGAATATCCCGCATCCTTTAACGCCATCCCGACGTTGACCCACTCCTGATAGTTCAACTCCGCCGGATCGATATAATCCAGCAGCTCCCTTATGTTGTAGGAACGCTCTACCATGGGATTTCCTCACCTCCTGCCGCCTGCGGGATATACTCCGCCGGCCTTACGCTGGCCGGGACATTCCAGCCGTTTCCTGCGATCCGGTCGATCATGGCTTTTGCCGCGGCAAACGGCCAGGTCCCCACATGTCGGAAGCCTCTGCTCTCCAGAAAGCGAATCTGCTTCGGCGTCGTGAGCCCCTCCGTCCGGCGCTTTTCCAATCGTTCCAGCAGCTTTGCCGCCTTCCCGGCGTTCTCAATCTGGTCGGGGTAAATCCCCAGCTTTTCCAGGACAGAAAGCTGCTTCCCACTTGCCGGCCCCATCTCCCAGCCGAACGCGGGCACATAATTCGAAAGGTCCTCCGCCTGGATGGACAGCTCGAACTGCAGCGGGTCCACGAGCTTTCGTTTCCGGTTCCGCATCTGTGCAAGCTGCTGCGCGAGAGCCTCCTCCCGCTGCACGATGACGTCCTGCGACGCCTGCTTTTCCGCTTCCTCCAGGTCGATCGCCAGCCCCGCCTCCTCCAGGTTCTTTGTCATGGCTCTGGCCACCTCGTCGCTCTCACAGATCAGATGGGCCGGATGGCAGAGCTCGTGCCGGTCCGTATGCCACAGAAAATCCAGCAGGAGCAGATGGTCCTTTCCGGGGGAGAGGCGGGTGCCGCGCCCGACCATCTGCGCGTACAGGGCGCGTACCTTCGTCGGCCGGAGCACGACAATGCAGTCCACGCCAGGACAGTCCCAGCCCTCCGTCAGCAGCATGGAATTGCAGAGCACGTCATAGCGTCCTTCCTCAAAGCCCTGCAGAATCTCTGCGCGGTCCCCGCTCTCCCCGTTCACCTCCGCCGCCAAAAAACCCTTCTCCTGCAGGATGTCCCGGAATTTCCGGCTTGTTTTTACAAGGGGCAGGAAAACGACCGTCCTGCGCCCGCGGCAGTATTTCCCCATCTCGTCCGCGATCTGGTGCAGGTAGGGGTCGAGCGCAGTGCCAAGGTCCGAGGTCTTAAAATCGCCCGCCTGCGTCCCTACGCCGGTCAGGTCGAGCTTCAGCGGGATGGTCTGCGCCTTGATCGGCGCAAGATACCCCTCCCGGATCGCCTTCGGAAGGGTGTACTCGTAGGCAAGGGAGTCAAACACCGTCCCAAGATTCCTCATGTCCCCGCGGTCCGGCGTCGCCGTCACACCGAGCACCTTTGCTTCCGGGAAGTGCCCCAGGACGTTCTGGTAGCTGTCCGAGATGCAGTGGTGCGCCTCGTCCACGATGATGGTGTCGAAATAATCGGCCGGGAACCGGTGCAGACGGCTTTCCCGCATCATGGTCTGGACGGAGCCGACCACAACCCGGAACCAGCTGCCGAGGCAGGACTCCCCCGCCTTTTCCGTCGCGCACCACAGGCCCGTCGCTTTCGCGATCTTGTCCGCCGCCTGCGCCAGAAGCTCCCCGCGGTGCGCCAGGATCAGGACGCGCTCGCCGTCCCGGACGCAGTCCTCCGTGATCTTTGCAAACACGACGGTCTTGCCGCAGCCGGTGGGCAGTACGAGCAGGGTCCGCGTGTTTCCCTTTTCCCATTCCGCAAGGACCGCAGCCTTTGCCTCCTCCTGATATGGCCTAAGTTCCATCAGAAATCACCCGCCTTCCACTGCGGTGCGGTCCGTGCTCCCTCCTCCGGCTCATAAAAGCGCGCGATCTCGTTGCTCTGCATGTCATTGCCGTTATTGCTCTTCCAGTTCCGGATTTTAAGCTTGCAGCGCCCCCTGGAGCCCGGCACTGCGTTCCAGTTCATTCTGATCTTCTCCCCGTGTTTGCGCTGGCCGATCGCCGTAAAGAATGCGCAGAGCATCCCCTCGCATTTGCCGTGCAGGAACAGGTTGTGCCGCACGGTCGTCTCCTGCCCGTCCTCTGCTATAATGCGGATGGACAGCATTGCCTTGTTGCACGGCGGCAGCTTCTCGCTGCCGTTATGCCTCCCGCGCTCCATGGATACTACCTCGAACGCGTAGTCCCCCTCCGGGAGGACGGTAAACTCCGGGCTGTCGTTTTCGATCTGATCGTCCCAGCCAAGCTCTCTCTCTGTCATTTCACTCATTGTTTCCTCCATTTCTGCGCTGCTTTTTGCGCATCTCAAGTTTGTGGATGCAGCGCAGACACAAACTTGCCCGGTGAAAGATTTTTCAAATCTTTCACTGTTTCCTCTCTTTCTGCCGCAGAACCGGCATGTCAGGCTCCGGCCCCTCCGCGCTTTCCGGCGGTGCGGGGCCGTCAGGTATATGGTTTCAGTTAAACGGCAGCTCGTCCGCCTCGCCGTCCGGGATGTTCAGGAATTCCCCGGCAGCCTGTTTGTTCTCCTTGATCATGGCATAGACCTTCGGCCAGGCGGCAACGAGTACGCCGTCGACAAAGGCCGGGTCATAATTCGCGATCGGCGTCCCCTTCGGGTAGTATCCGCGGGATTCCACCGCACGCATGACGTCCTCCGGCGTGACCCGGTTCGCCTCAATCAGCTGCAAAAGCTTTGGGGGAATTCCCGGCACTTCGGTCTTCTGCGTTGGTTCGGACTTCGACATTCCCACGTTACCCGCCTTCGTGGTGCCGCCTGCCGGGGCAGGGTCTTTTGCTTTTTCCCTGCCCGGTGCGGCTTTGTCGCCAGTTCTGTCCGGCTTCCTGTCGTCTGCCGGGCGCGCGCCAGTTTCCGCGGCCGGCCCGGTTGTCTGCCGGTCCGCCGCAGCCTCTGCCGCGGCAGCCTTCTCCGGGATACAGTGGGCGATCGATGCGTAGGTGAAGGCGAGCTCCGCCGGCAGCCCGTGCCGGTTCTTGGCATCCCAGCACGGATGGTGCTCCGTATACATGACGCGCTTTCCGCCCTGCGCCTTGTTCTTTCCTTTGGCCGCACCCTGATTATCCACGTTGACCACAATGGTCTTGTAGTTTGCGAACAGCACCATGTCCGCCCATTCCTTTAACATCGGCGCATCCTTTTTCTGCAGCTTGAGCTCCCAGCGGTCGTATGCCCCCATCTCGTCCGGCTGCTCAAACTTGCGCATCTGTGCATGCGCGGTAATCACGATGTTGATGCCCTGCTTTTTTACCTCCTCTAACAGGTTCAGCATCTTTCCGAAATCCTCCGACACATAGACGTAACCCTTGCCATAGCCGAGGTCCTCAATGCCGGCGATCTGCTTTTTTGCACAGAACTCCGCGATGCAGAGCTGCTCCGCCCAGTCCGCCGTGTCGATTACCAGGGTCCGGCAGACCTCCGGGTGCTGCCGGACGTAACGGATTTCCTCTAACAGCATGGTGAAGCTGTCCGGCGGGTCCAGCCGCGCCACATCCATGTTTGAGGTGCTCCCCTCCGTGTCAATGAACAGTGGTTCCGGGAACTGCGCCGCGAAGGTACTCTTCCCGATCCCCTCCGGGCCGTACAGCACGATTTTCTGCGCCTCCTGCTTCTTTCCTCTTGTGATGTTCATCAGAATTCACCTGCCTTCCACCGGGCTGCCGGGGCAGCCTCCGCCTGCGGCTCCACCGCGTAGCCGTCCTCAATGATGATCGAGCACTCCCCGCCGGTCGAGACCCGGGCCGCGATCGCCTGCAGGTTTTCCTGCTACAGCCAGCGCCCCAATTCCTCCAGCGTCCCAAGGTCCATCTGCACCACCCCGTCCCGCAGCACGAACC
>CAMWWR010000082.1 GCA_947178045.1 uncultured Clostridia bacterium | reverse complement strand
CACGCTGATGCCGCTCGTCCCTTCCAGCAGTTCCTTCAGCTTCCCTTTGGCCGCTGCGGTCTCGACGTAATGCCATACAAGATTGACCTTCCCGTTTTCGTGAAGCACCGTGTATTCCGGCGCTTTATAGCTGCTTACAACCGTCTTGAAATATCCCTCCCCGACATGGCGTTTGTTCACATACCCGCGGACTCCGTCCGAGGTCATCACCTTCAGAAAGCTGCTCTGCTGGGTGCCGCCTCCGTCG
The DNA here is from genome assembly GCA_947178045.1 of uncultured Clostridia bacterium. GTDB lineage: Bacteria > Bacillota > Clostridia > Lachnospirales > Lachnospiraceae > RGIG4057. Next base: position 7,284 of record CAMWWR010000082.1, on the reverse strand, counting down.
AGCAGCATCAGCCCCTCGTTTGACGGCACTTCCTTTAAAATCGCGCTCTTTCTGTCCGCTTCCGCACGAATCTGTGTCTTCCTTGTCGTGTCCACATACAGATAATCCCCATAGGTACAGGTAATCAGTACCCGCTGTACCGGCGCGCCGCCCCCGTCCGACGCCGCAAAGGTCTGATAACTTATATCGGAATACCCGGCGACAAACTCCAGCGAAAGCCAGACCTCGCCGTCCAACAGCCTGACGATCGCATGGTCCGCAGACGCACCGCCCCCGCTCACAAATTTCCCCGACTCGCCGTCCGATGCCCGGATGATCTGCGTCGGCGTCGTGAGCGTGAGCAGCTGCTCCGCTTCATCCCAGTAAAAACGGTGATTAAAATATTCTCTGACCGTCGCGAGATCCACATAGATCCTGCCGTCGACAAGTCTGGCATTTCTGGAATGCACCTTATCGTTCAGAATCAGCAGCGCCTCCCCCTCGGGCACCGAATAATAATCCGACAGCTCCATCCAGTCCGTTCCCGGGGAAAAATAGCGCACCAGCGCGCCGACGCCGAGCCCTGCCATGATCAGCAGCACACAAATACTGCCGAAAATTGCCTGTTTTGCACGTTTATCCATAAAATCAGCACTCTCCTTCGCCCACAAGTATATCACAAACCCGGCAATAATCCAATGTTTTCTTACAAAAGACGCGCCTGCGAAAGGACGGCCGCGGCCGCTCATGAAATCCAGGACTGAGCTGTAACCTCAGAAAAAATTCCGGCGGACATGACGGGCATACTGCTCCCGCTGTATTGAGGGTAGGTTCGGGAAAGCGCCTGCCTGAACGCGGAAAGCGCAGAGGGCGCAGATTGGTGAAATGGTTGCTTAATAAATGGTCTGCTCATAAAGCAGCCGGATAAGGAGTTCTGCTGTGAGACATTACTTTCCTGCCGGCCTGTCATCCCTGCTGCCAGAGTCTGCGTTTTCCGCACTGTTTCCCGCGCCGTCCTTTCGCTGTCAACTTAAGGAAACAATGATTTAATCAGCGCTTCCTTAGAGTGCCATATTCAATTTGCAAAAAAGCTGCCTGACCTGCTTTGACAAACGCAGCGTATTCGGCTCTGTCCCAAGCCCGTAGGCCGTTATATCCATGGTCATTTCGCCCGCGTGTGCGGTCAGCCTGCATTTTTCTCCGGTATTCCCGTGGTTCAGCAAAAAATGCCAGGCTCCGGTTCCTTCCCGCGCGAGCAGCTCTCTCACCTCCCTTCCGCTCAGAAAACGCGCGATATCCTCCTCATGGAAAAGTCCTGCGCTCCCGACAATAATTTTGTGCCCGCAGGCAAACAGACGGGGCATCATAGCCTCCCGGCAGCCGAAATCAAAGATCTGAACGCGCCCGTGTTCGGCGGCGATGCCGCCTTCTGCATTTCGCCGGTACAGACAGCGCTTTGTGCGAAAGGTCAAAGCCTCCTCCGTACCATATAAGAATTTCTCGTACCGTGCGAACGCACGGCCGCCGTCCGCCTCAAGCACCTCGGTTTTCTTCTTCAGCACGTCGCTGAAGTAGCTTGCCAGCAGCATCACGACATGGGTGACACCGGCCGCCGGATGAAGCCCGAATACTCCGATCTTTCCCGCGCAGTCCACGCTTGTTCCTCCACCTCTCCTTCTCAATTTAATTTAAGGAAACGCTGATTAAAGCGTTTCCGGCGCCGGATTTGCGCCGCGAAGCGGCATATTCCCTGGCAAATCCGTGTGCATTCGCCGAAGGCCTTAAGGAAGCACTGATTAAATCAGCGCTTCCTTAATCTCCGGCCCCGGCAGTCAAACCGTCCGGCCCGTCCCACAGCTCGTCGAACAGCTCCCACAGCTCCCCTCCTTCCCGGCTGTCTGCAGGCTCCGCCGCAAGTGGGAGCCTCAGGCAGCGCACATCGGGCAGCTGCCCCGAAAGCTCTTTAAATTCCCGCTCTCCGGAAAAATTGACCAGAACAATCGGACGCTTTTGACAGCGCGAAAGCAGCGTCATCCCCTTCCACATCGTCTCGCGTTCCCATACCCTTCCGCCGACGAGAAACAAACTGAGGTCAGCGCTCAGAAATGCCTTCAAATTTTCCGGTGTCAGCGCTCCGAAATCCTCCAGCACGATCTGGTAGCCCAGCCTCTCAAAATAGTTCCGTTCCCACGCGGTTCCATAACCTTCCCCACAAATACGCAGACGGGTTCCTCTGGCCTCCGCCACGGGAATTCCCTGAAACTCGGGCGGCCGGTCAGGCCGTTCCTTTACCGGCAGGCGGATAACCGTGCCGGACTCGTTGCACTCCAGATACAGTACCCTTTTCCTTTTTTGCTGCAGAAAAGCAGCGAAAAGAAAGGCGATATAGGTCGCGCCCATGCGCCTTGTACAGGCGGCGATGCCGACGGTCCGGCAGCCGGCCCAGTCCGCCCCCGCCCCACCGACCGCCAGCAGCGCCCGCTTCATCGCCGAAGCGGACGGATATCTTTCCTCCGGCTTTTCCCTCTGTGCCCGGCGCATAACGCGCAGCAGGCTTTTTCTTCGTGCTCTCTGCTTTCTCCCCCTCCTTTCCGCACTGTGGGAAAGCATAAACTCCAGCAGTCTGCCGACGGCGTAAAGATCGCTCCTCACCCCCGCCGCGCCCCGATAGCATTCCGGCGCTGCATAGCCCGGAGTGCCGGTCAGCGCTGCCGCCTCTCCGCCCTGCTCCGTCTGTCGTGCGCTGCCGAAATCAACAAGATGCAGCCTGCCCCGGCACACAATCAGATTATCCGGCTTGATATCCAGATGCAGCACCGGCGGTTTTCTCCCGTGCAAATATTCCAGCAGCCCGCACAGCTGAACGGAAAACGATATAATTTCTTCTGTCTCTGGGTATTTTGATAGAAAATAAGAAGTTAAAGATTCTCCCGGAATATACTCCTCAATGATGCTGAAGCCGCTTTCCTGCTCCTCGATATCATAGATTTCCGGGATACACGGATGCCGCAGCCCTCTCATCAGAACGGCTTCCCGAAGCGCCGCTTCGGCTTCGCCGGAGGTCCTGCATACCGTTTTGATAATTCTTTTCTGCTTCAGGAGGAGATGCTCCGCCAGACACACTCTCGTGCCGCCTCTCTCCTTCAGCACCGCCGTAACGCGGTATCTCTCAGTCCAATCGGTCTCACCCCCTTCTGCTGACGATTTCATTCTAACGGATTTTCCCTGCGCATGCAAGGCAATTCTCCCGGAAGGCATGTAGAAAATTCCATGGTAAGTTTATGAAAAATGCCGGAAGTCACAAAGAAGCTGTTGACTTATAAGCACTTTTCCTTTATACTTTGAATACACATTAGATACTGCGATGTTTCCGGGAGTTTTTCATTTCCCCGGAAATGCTTCATACAATATAGTACCGCCCTTAAGGAGATGTGATCGATGAAAATTGAAAAGATTAGTGATACTCAGATCCGCTGTACACTGAATAAAAATGATCTTGCCGACCGACATCTGCGCATCAGCGAGCTGGCATACGGGAGCGATAAGGCAAAGGCTCTGTTTCGCGACATGATGCAGCAGGCCTCCGCCGAGCTCGGATTTGACGCCGACAATATTCCTCTTATGATAGAAGCCATCCCGGTGTCCGCAGACTGCCTGATTCTCGTGATCACAAAGGTGGAGGACCCGGACGAGCTGGACACCCGTTTTTCCAATTTTACTCCTGCGCACGACGAGGAGGAGGATACCGATTCTCTGGATCTGCCGGAGGATGCGACGGCCGACCAGATTCTGCAGTATTTCGAGCAGATGGGGGATCTTCTCGCCGACAAGCTCCCGTTTTTAGGTGAACTGAAGCAGCGCGCGCTGGAGGCCGTACAGAGCAAGAGCAATGCCCATGAGGGCATCGAGGCCCGCAAGCTTTCGCCGGAGGAAATGGCAAAGCAGCTTGCCCGTGCTTTCCGCTTCTCCACCCTCAGCGAGGTTACGTCGCTCGCCGCCGTGATTGCTCCTTTTTACCGCGGCAGCAACACTCTCTATAAAAATCCGCTCGATTCCTCCTACCATCTTGTCCTCCATATATCGGAGCACAAGCCGGTGGATTACAACAAGGTGTGCAATATTGCCTCCGAGTACGGCTCACAGGAGCATTTTAACGATGCCTCCGCCGCATATTTCGACGAGCATTTCGAATGTATCGTAAAGGACCGCGCAATCCAGGTGCTGGAGCGCCTGTAGGAAAATACCTCTGCGCAATCGAGCAGGGAGGCTTTTTTCACTGCTCGCGCGCCGATGCCGCGCCGCCTCAGCGGCACAATTCCTCTGCGGTGTGCGCATAAAAACCGGCGGTATCGCGCCTCATATAAGGCCGGTACCGCCGGTTTTCTGCATCCGCACGACCGCTTGTTTCTCTCCCGGCCCGCCTTACTCGGCCTCCAGGAACTTATTGATGTCCTCCACCAGCTTATCCGCATCGATCCCGTGGACAAACGACGCCTCCACCAGGCTCTCGCCCTGGGCCGACGGGCAGCCGACACAGTGCATTCCCGCGTCCATCAGAATCGGAATAATGTTCTGATCGATCTGAATGATCTGAGCAATCGTCATATCCTTTGTTACCTTCATTCCTGCACTCCTTTCCTGCATACCGCAGGGCTGTCCGCGATATTGCATCCGTATTGATTTCATATCAGCGATCATCTTCCATGATCGTAACGATTATATAGTATTCGGCCTCTTTCGTCAAGTTATACTATTGCATTCCGTTTTCCCCGCATTATTCTCATAATACTGCGCCTGTGCCATATAAAGTGCGTAATACAAACCGTTTTCGTCTGCCAGCAGCGCAGTATGACTCCCCCGCTGTACTACCTGCCCCTTGTCAAACACTACGATGTCATCGCAGAACCGGCAGGAGGAAAGCCTGTGACTGATGTAAATGGCGGTTTTGCCGCCTACCATTTCATCAAAGGCAGAGTACACCTCATATTCCGCAACCGGGTCCAATGCCGCCGTAGGCTCATCCAGCAAAATAAACGGAGAATCCTTATACAGCGCTCTTGCAATGGCGATTTTCTGCCGCTCCCCACCGGAAAAAAGAACACCCGCCTCATCACAGCCCTTGTCAATCAGCGTATTTATGCCGTCAGGCAGTCTGCCAAGCCGCTCGCCAAAGCCGGCTTTTATCAGGCTTTCCACTACCTTTTCGGAGTCATACTGCTCCCCTGTCGCCACATTTTCCGCTATGGAATAGTCAAACAGGGCAAAGTCCTGAAACACGACCGAAAACAGCTGCATATACTCACGATAATCATACTTGCGGATATCCACCCCGTTAAGATAGATTACGCCCTCCGTAGGCTCATACAGCCTGCAGAGCAGCTTAATCATGGTAGTTTTTCCCGAACCGTTCTTTCCCACGACCGCCATACGCTCCCCAATCCGCAGCTTCAGGGAAAAATTGCGGAGCGCATATTCCTCCCGTCCCGGATACCGGAACGACACATTGCAGAACTCGACCTCATACTCATTATCGCTCCGCTTTTCTACCGGCAGCTTTCCCTCGTAAAAGCTTGGTTTGATATCAAGAAATTCAAACATGGTACTCTGTCTGCGCGCAACCAGAAGGAATGCCTGCGCATCGTGAAGTATGTTCTGGACAGAGTTTGTCAGCCGTTCAAAGCATGCCACATACCGGATCAGCAGGCCCGCGGCAAAGCTTCCTCCCGCTGCAATCAGCGTAAGAAACAGATAACAGATTCCTCTGACTCCGGCATTCAGGATATTGATAATAAATTCCCTGCGCCCGCCGGTACCTGCTACAAGATTGTCCTTATTCTTCAAAAATTCCATGCCATGGACAAAGGTATACTCCTTTAACAAATCGATTGCATCATAAAGCTTCACGTCCTTGCGATTTTCCATGGATATCCCGTCGTATACCGCATAATACCACATCAGGTTGGTATCCTCCGGCTTGTCATTCGTCCAAAGCGCCATATATTCCGTCAGCTTTTTCCCGAAATAACGCTCCGCTATACCGTTACAGGCAATTGCCAGAACAAGCACTGCAAAAAAGAAGTAAGTCAATATATTTCTATGCTCGAGCAGCTTATATAACACAGGAACCAGCATTCCTATCGCAAACAAGGCGTTAAATATCTGATAGCACAGCTTTTCAAAATTATCAAAGCCTCCATAGATTCCGCTTCCCCACCGGTTATCCTCCTCCATACGGCTGTACAGCTTGTTGGTATAAGGGCTGTCCAGCTCCGGATAGTTCATTTCCATATTTTTAATTGCCTTTCTGACGTCCAGAAGCTCCCACGAATGGCTTTTAATTACCTCGCTCTCATTTGAGAGCTTTCCGATAAGAAGATACAGCACGAGCGTCGCCAGCATCCACAGAGCCACCTTAGGAATCAGCTGCCCGGCAGAGGTCCCCGCCTCCAGCTCATTCAATACCATAGTAGAAATATAGATTCCGATATAGCCTACGGAAACACGAAACAGCTGCCGGAAAATCGTTACGACAATAAAATCAGGCGCCAACAGATAAATCTCTTTCAAAAGCCGCAGCAGAACCGCTTTCTTTTCACGGAAGGTCAGCTTTTCCGTTATCTCTTTACTATTCACATCCATAGTCTTCCTCCTCTCTTCCCTGTTCCTCTTCTGCCAGATTATAATAATAGCTCTGCAGCTCGTACAGTCTGGCGTATTCTCCTCCTGCTGCCAGAAGTTCCTCGTGGCTCCCCTTCTCTATAATGTGTCCGTTCTGCAAAAACATAATCCAGTCCGAAAACTGCGTGCTGGCAAGCCGGTGGGAAATAAACAGCGCCGTCTTGTTCCGGCAGAGCTTCTGGTACGATTCATAGACCTCCTGCTCCGCAAGCGGGTCCAACGCCGCCGTAGGCTCATCCAAAAGCAGCACGGGCGCGTCCTTGTAAAGCGCCCTCGCCAGCAGGAACTTCTGCTCCTGTCCGCCGGACAGATAAACCCCGTCCTCGACCAGCCGGTCCGTCATATAGCTTTCCAGCGTAATATTCCGCTCGGAAAAATCCGTATCGAGGCCTGAAAGACGAAGCATCTCTTCCACCCTTTTCCTGTCCACATCAGCCTTCGGCCGGAGCGCAATATTTTCATCTATCATGGCAGGCAGAATCATCGTATCCTGGAATACTGCGGAATAGAGCCGGTAGATATCCTTTTTCCTGAGCTTTGTAATATCCGCGCCGTTCAGCCGGATGGTTCCTTCGGTCGGCTCATACATTCCCATCATCAGCTTTAACAGCGTACTTTTTCCTGCTC
>CAMWWR010000081.1 GCA_947178045.1 uncultured Clostridia bacterium | reverse complement strand
GTATTTCCTCCCCGACCAGATGATCCGGATAGCCCTTGCCGTCCCATCTCTCATGGTGATGGCGGCAGATCTCGTAGCAGTACCGGTAGAAGCTTCCCGTCTGCGTCTTACGGAATTTTTCCAGAATATCGCAGCCGATCGTCGTGTGCGTCTTCATGGTCTCAAATTCTTCCGGCGTCAGCCGTCCCGGCTTTAAGAGGATTGCATCCGGAATGCCGATCTTTCCGATATCGTGCAGCGCCGCCGCTCTGGCAATCTCGTCCAGCTGCTCCGGCGTCAGGCCGTACTTCGGGAAATACTTCATCAGGTATTTCAGCAGTATCCTCGTGAAATATTTGATGCGGCGGATGTGCTCGCCGGTCTCAAGGCTCCGGAACTCCACCACGGAGCTGAGCGCATCGATCATGAACTCGTTGTTCTCGCGGATCTCCCTCTCCTGGCTGCGGATCTCCTCCTCCTGCTCCTTCAGGCGCTCCTCCATGTGGTGCTTATCCTGATACAGCTCGATGATGTTCTTGCCTCTTCTCTTTACGATATGAGGGTAAAACGGCTTATGTATAACGTCGGCCACCCCGTACGAATACGCCTGCTCTTCGCTGTTTATGACGGTTTCGCCGGTGATCAGTATTACGGGGATCTTTTCCAGGAAATCCTGTTCCTTCATGTACTTCAATACCCCGAAGCCATCCATGACCGGCATTACGACATCCAGCAGAATCAGGACCAGATCGGGATTCTTCGCGATCTGGACGGTTGCCTCCTGCCCGTTCGCCGCCTCGACGATCTCATATTCGTCCTGAAACAGTCCGCTTAATATCGCGCGATTTACTTCTTCGTCATCGACAATCAAAATCCGTTGCTTCTGCATGCCCAACCTCTTTCCTGCATATCGCAGCTTTTCTGCGATACCATCTTAAATTAAAGTAAAAGTAAATTTGAAGGAAACCCCAAAACCTGCTCCTGCATATACGGCAGCTCTCCATGCGGCAACGCCCCGGTTCCTCCCGATTTCAACAATAATAAGTTATCATTTTTCAATAGGGATGTCAAGCTTCAGTTTCCCCCTGTACACGGTGGAAAATGCTGCCTTACGGCCTGTTCTCCTCGACGATTTTCCGGAAACGGTCATACGCCTCCACCAGCTGCGTCTTATATTCATCCAGCCGTCCGGCATCCACCTCCTCCGGCTGCTTGTTCCTCAGCAGATCCGTAATCAGCGTAGCCGCAGCGCACACCGGCTCGATCCCAAGATTCGCCGTAACGCCCTTCAGCGTATGCGCGCCTTTGAAGGCTTCCCCGTAGTCCCGCTTCTCGATGCTCTCAAGCAGGCTCTCATAGCTTTTATCATCCAGAAATTTCATAAGAAATTTCATGTACATCGCTTCGTTTCCCAAAAAACGCTTCAGGACCGTATCCACATCCGTTCCGTTTTCCTCCAGCTGTTTCCTGAATTTTTCGTCCATGCCCCACACTCCTTTTCTTTCTGCCGCTATGCAAAATATATCCTGTTAAAAACTGATACCGATTCTTCTCGATTGTACCATAAAGCGCTGTTTTCTTCAATTCCTTTTTCGCAAATTGTAAAAACGCGGCTTCTTGAATTTTACCACCGGACATATTATAATTTACATACAAAATTATCCGAATCGAGGTAAATCACATGAAAGTTCTGTTAATCAACGGCAGCCCGCACAAAACAGGCTGCACCTTCACCGCGCTCTCCGAGGCCGAGGCCAGGCTGAAGGAGCATGGAATTGAAACCGAGCTCTTCCACATCGGGAGCGCTCCTGTCGGCGGCTGCACCGCCTGTGGCGGCTGTGCGGGAAAGGGCCGCTGCGTGTTCCAGGACGTCGTGAACGAGGCCATCGAAAAGGCGAAGACCGCGGACGGCTTTCTGATCGGCTCCCCTGTATATTACGCTTCCCCGAACGGGTCGCTGATCTCCTTCCTGGACCGCCTGTTCTATGCCGGCGGTGCCGCGCTCGCCTGGAAGCCCGCCGCTGCCATAACCTCCGCGCGCCGCGGCGGCACGACCGCCTCCTTCGAGGTCATCAACAAGTATTTTACCATCAATAATATGCCGATCGTTTCGTCGCAGTACTGGAATATGGTGCACGGCAACAAGCCGGAGGAGATCCGCCAGGATCTGGAGGGCCTGCAGACGATCCGCCGTCTCGCGGACAATATGGCATGGCTTTTAAAGTGCATCGAGGCCGGGAAGGCGCAGGGCATTCTGCCGGCCGAGCCGGAGCCGATCGTGCGCACCAATTTCATCCGCTGACGGGGCGCAGCCAAACTTCTATTCGCGCCCCTGTGCATGAAAAAAAAGAACGGCGGCAGGATTTTTAGTCCCTGCCGCCGTTTCTCATTATCAAACCGTCGGAAAAAGCCGCTTCACGGAGCGGCCGACGAGTACCCTTCCCTCCACGACAAGCTGCTCGACGGGCGTCGTCTTCGGCTTTTCGATCCGCTGGACAAGCCTGGCCGCAGCGATCCGCCCAAGCTGCTCCGAATCCTGCTCAAGCGTCATGAGCGGCGGCTCCTGCGCCTTCGCGTAGCTGGTGCCGTCATAGCCGACAACGGAAATGTCGTCCGGTATTTTCAGATTTCTCTGTTTGATTACGTTGATGCCGCCGATCGCGGTAAAATCATCCGGATAGAGAATGCAGGTCGGCGGCTCCTTCATATCCAGCAGCCGCTCGGTCATCCGCGCCGCAGTCTCCGTATCGCGGTATTCGCACACAAGCACATAGCCCTCCGGGATCGTCAGTCCGAGCTCCTCCGCTGTCCGGTAAAAGCCGGCCAGGCGGTCGCGCGATACGGAGGAATCGCCGCCGTGCACAAACGCGATGCGGCGGTGTCCAAGCTCGTACACCTTCCGCACGAGCTCCCGGACTCCCCCGATATTGTCCGATTTGACGGACGTTACATTGTCAAACGAATGGTCGATCGTCACGACCGGTATCCCGCTGCCCGCCAGCTCGATCACCTCGGGATCATTAAAATCGATGCAGGCGATCACTACGCCGTCCACCCCGCGGTAGCGGCAGTGCTCCGTGTAGGTCATCGTCCGGCCGCCGATATGATTGCTGATAAAGGTTATGTCGTAGCCCCGCAGCTCCGCCTCCTCCTTGACGCTCTGCAGCACTCTGGCAAAATGCTCGTTCGTCAGTCCGCTGTGCGCCGCATCCAGAAACAGGATGCCGATATTGTAGGTGCGGTTTGTTTTCAAGGCGATCGCCGCAGAATTCGGAAAATATCCCATCTCCTTCGCTACCCGGTTGATATAATCTCTCTTTTCCCTGCTGATGTCGCTGTAGCCGTTCAGGGCCTTGCTGACCGTCGCCACGGAAACGCCGCAGCGCGCGGCAATATCCTTCACCGATACCATTTTCCCTCTCATTCTGCCGCACAGGCGTCGCCAGCGCCGCACAGAATCCTGCCCGGCGCCGCAAAAAAATAATCCTCAGGGAAACACTTCCGCCAGCGTTTCCCTGAATTAAAGTTTCTTTACTTCAATATCATGGCATCCACAATCAGCTCATACGCCTTATCGCGCCGCATATCCCGCAGGATCTCCTCCTTGCCGAGCTCGTCCTCCGCCTCCTCCGGAGAATTATAGCCGTTGTCGGATGCGTAGTCCTCCAGCCCGTCGGCGTATTCCTGATCGCTGACCTGAAGATTTTCGGCCTCCGCGACAGCATCCAGCAGAAGATATCTCCTGACAACAAATTCCGCATCCTCCTCGAGCATGTCGATAAATTCGTCGTAGGTATAGCCGTTCGCGTATGCAAAGCCCTCGAGATCCGTGCCGAAATAATTTGCGTACGCGGTGTAATAGCTGATCATCCCCTCCACATAGGACTGCTTATCCGCATCGGACAGGCCGGTGAATTCCGAATTCTCAAAAATCTTCTCGAACAGCGTGCGGATCTGCTCGCTCCACGCCGTCTGCTCAGCCGACTCCAGCAGCCCGTCGTAGACGCCCTGCCGGTACTCCTCCACTGTGGAATAGCCCGTATTACCTGCGACCAGCTCGTCGGTCAGCTCCGGGATCTCCCTCTTCTGGATCATATTTACCGTTACCACATAAGTGCCCGTCTGTCCGACATAGTCAGAATAGTACATATCCACGATCTCGGTTTCGACTGTCTTGCACTCGCCGCGCAGCACGCCGATCAGCCCGTCCTCGAAATCGTAGGAATAGCTGCCGATCTCCACATTGCTGCCCGTTTCGGAATCAATCTCCTCGCCCTTGATATACAGCGTAAAATCCACGTTGACAATATCGCCGGCCTCCACCGTATTGCGTCCCTCGATCTCTACCAGCTCCGAATTGCTCCAGAGGAAATAGTCAATCTCCTCCTGTACCTGTTCGTCGGTCACCTCATATTTGACCTTTTCCACTGCAATGTCGAGATATCGGCCCAGCTTGACGCTGCCCTGCGGATCCCAGTACGCCCCGGTTCCGCTGCTGCTTCCGGAATCATCCCCGGCTTCGCCGCCCTTGCTGTCGTTGTCGCTGTCACCCTTATTACTGCCACCCTTATTATCACTGTCGCCCTTGCTGTCATCATTGCTGCTGCCGCCCGGATTCCTGAGCGCGCCGCTCTGACCCTTGGTGCTGCTGACCGATTTGTCGTCCTGCTCCTCCTCCGCCGCATCCCCGCAGCCTGCCAGTGCAAGGCAGCCGCACAGCAGCATTGCAATCCATCCTTTTCTCATTTCTGTTATCCTCCCTTTCTCGGTCCTATCTGTCTCCTGCTCCCCTGGCCACCGCCGTATCATAAATCAGCTGCTCGGCCTTCTCCAGAAGTACGCTGTCCTTCAGCTGCACCCCGGAAACCTGCTCCAGGAGCTCCTCCTCCGTCAACTTGTACTGCGCCGCGTACTTCTGCACGACCGCGCTGTATTCTTCATCCGAAACGCTCAGCCTTTCTGCCTCCGCAACGGCATAAAGAATCAAGGTCTTTTTTACCTCCCGCTCCGCGTTCTCCCGGAGCAGCTTCTCGTATTCCTCCCTTGTGCTGCAGGCAAAGAATTCGCTGATAAACATATCAAAATCCAGGCCGTATATCTGCTCATATACCTCCGCCAGACTGCTGTAGTAGGACGAGGAGCTCTCAAAATATTTGTCGATATCCGCCTGCTCGATACCCGTAAATTCCGTGCCGTCGATCAGGGCATTCATCACCGACGCCCTCTTGAAATTGTCGGCGTAGCCCTCCTTCTGCGATTTCAGGCTTTCTCTGATATAATCCCGGTAGGCCGCCACCGTCTCATAGTCGGTGTTCGCGGCAACCAGCTCGTCCGTCAGCTCCGGCAGCTCCGCTATATAGATTTTATGGATAGTGACCCTGAAAACCGCCGTCTTCCCGGAAAAATCCGGATTGTTCCGATACGGATCGGGGAATGTGGTGTTGACATCCACCGTCGTTCCGGCCTCCGCGCCGATCAGCCCGCTCTCAAAGCCCGGAATAAATGAGTTCGAGCCGATTTCCAAATTAACATCGGTATCGCTGCCGCCCCGGAACGTCTCCCCGTCCATATAGCCGGTATAGTCGATGTTGACCGTATCCCCGTTCTGCACCTGCGTGCGGTCCGTCACCTCGATCAGATTTGCGTAATCGCGCAGGAATTTCTGCAGCCGTTCCCCGATCTCCTCCTCCGTCACGGACGTATCATAAGGCTCATACTCCACGCCGCGGTAATTTACGTTCATGGCGCTTCCGCTCACACGCTCCGGCTTTTCTGCGTCGTCCTTCCCGCAGCCCGCCAGCAGAAGCCCGGCACACAGCAGCAGGACGCAGCTCAATCCCTTTTTCATATATTCCTCCCATTCCGCCGCGCAAGCGGCACTTCCATCCCCCCTGTAAGGGAAACGCTGATTCAAGCGCTTCCTAAGAAACATCCGAAATCATATCATATCCGATCCAAAAAAGAAAGGGTTTCCGGGGAATTTCACATATTTTTCAGAATTCCTCCGCCCAAACCTACAGGGAAATCCCCTCAAAGTCACAGCGCTCCAGCCGCGCCAGAATATCGTAGTCATATTTCCCCGCTCCGACAATGCGGGCCGCCTGGTTCGTGATGGCGTGCTCCAGAAGATTCCGGACGTCGCGGGCATTCGCGAAATTGTCCGGCTTGTTCTCGCAGCGCTTTTTCAGGAAATCCCGGACATAGCTTTCCGCCTCCGGCGAGAGGCTGTATTCCTGCTTCCGGCACATCCCCGACATGATCTCGAACAGCTCGTCCGGCGTGTAGTCCTCAAAAAAGATAAAGCGTGAAAAGCGCGAGCGCAGGCCCGGGTTGGAGCTTAAAAACTGCTCCATCAGATCCGGGTAGCCCGCAACGATCACAATGAGCGAATCCCGGTTGTCCTCCATAGCCTTGAGCAGCGTATCCACTGCCTCCTGACCGAAGTCCCCCTCCCCCTTTCCGACCGTCAGCGCGTACGCCTCGTCGATAAAGAGAATGCCCCCGATCGCCTCGTCGACCACATCCATCGTTTTGGCCGCCGTCTGCCCGATATAGCCCCCGACCAGGCCGCCCCGGTCAACCTCGACCAGCTGTCCGCCGGACAGGATGCCCAGTGTCCGGTAAATCCTCGCGAGCAGGCGCGCCACCGTTGTTTTACCCGTGCCGGGATTTCCGGAAAACACCAGATGCTTGGATACGGACGGCTGCTTCATATTGTGCTCCCTCCGAAGCTTCGACACCTGCATCAGATTCACAAGGTGATTCACCTCCCGCTTTACCGCGGAAAGTCCCGTCAGCGCGTTCAGCTCGGCGAGCATGCTCTCAACGCTCTCCTCATCCTCCTCCGGCTCGTCTCCGGTCGCCGTCCCTTCTCCGTTTCCGCTCCGGCTCTTTCCGGTATTTGTCCCTTCCCGGTTTTTCATTCCTCCGTCCGTTTTCTGGCCGTTTTGGTTCGCATCCCCATAACGGCCGTTTTTGTTCGTATCTCCTCCGCGGCTGTTTCTGTCCGCATCCTCCCGCCGGTCGGTCACGGGCAGGATCGGGCGGACATTGACATTGCGCCGGAACAGGCCGAACTCCTTCAGAAACGCCTCCAGCACGCCCATGTAATCCGACAGCAGCTTGACCTCCTTCTCCGTCGTCCGGTCGTCCTGTGCGATATAGCTCTGCCCGAGCAGCCGATAGGTCTCGACGAGCGTGATGGCCTTTTTTCTTTTATAGACCGTGTCATTCATCCGGTTGCCCGCGTCGGCAAGCACGAAATATTTCAGCGCTCTCGGCACGGCCTCGCTGTACTCGCGCGTCATCGTCCGCTCCGTCAGCCGGAACTGCACGATCTCCTCCCCGGAAAACGAATAGCCGAGCGTCCGGTTGATAAAATCCAGCTCCCGCCGCTTCGGCAGCCCGTCCGTGCACGACAGGGAGGAGAGAAATTTCAAAAAATCATACCGCACCGTCGCCTTCAAGGTCATTTTTTCATCCGTTCCACTGCCCGCGCCGTGGATGGCGGCAGCCATCCCGTAGCAGGTCTCGATCAAATCCGTCAGTTGATTCGC
>CAMWWR010000080.1 GCA_947178045.1 uncultured Clostridia bacterium | reverse complement strand
CATGATAACCCGCCTTTTTCTGTCTGGCGATTTCTTCTGCCAGGCAAAGCAGTTCTTTATCCGTAATTTTTTCCAGCATTTTCAGCCTCTTTGCGGAAATCTCCTCCTGCGAAATGCTCCGGTTATACTCTGCTGCCGACATGTGCCAGAAGAAAAATTCTCCCGGGTAATACTGCTTTAGTTTCTGGGCAATTAAAATCCCTTCCGGGTCAAAATCCCCCGCGTAATATACCTTTGTATCCACCCTTGCCAGCAGATCAAGCATTAAAATACTGCTCAGCCGCGGCTGTCCGTTCATACACATTGCCGCTTTTTTTCCCTTCCATTTCCCGACAAAAAGCGCGTATACGGAAGGATTTTCCATAATATAAATCTCTTTGTCCGGACATTCCGCGCATTTCCAGTCCACAAGCACGGACAGCGGCACATGGAGCATGTCGCCCTCCACAAAAAATCCTTCCATTCCGCCATGGGGCTGTCCGTTTTTTCTTTCTGCGCGCACCCCGGAAAGCATCACATAATTGGAAATATCGTCAAGCAGAATTCCTGCGGCAAGATACTCCCGTTTTTTTAACAGCGCCGGAAAAAGGTTGGTCTGTTCCGTCAAAATTCCCTGATTTTCCAGTGTCCAATGTACCAGCTGATGCAGGAATACACCGTCCCTTGCTTTCGCGTCAAAGGCGTGTGGATTGCCGGTCAGGCGCGCCGCAAAAACGGCGAGATATTCCGTCCTGCCGCCGCGGAACGGAAAATTGTTGATAATCTGCGCTCCGAGTTCCAGGAGACGGCGCAGCTCAGACAGATTTTCCACAGGGAAATGGCCTTCTCCCAATTCTTCCAACCATCTTTCTGCAGGAGTTTCTTTATATTTTTGCGCTGTCTCGGCAAGTACCTGCGCCCGCTTCTCCTGTTCCTGTTTTTTCCTCTCCTTTTTGCCCGACATTTCCTCGCCGAAATACAATTCCAGAAGTATCTTTGGAGGAATTTCCGCAAAACGGCTCTCCCTCAAGGCTTTTTCAAAACGCGCTGCTGAAATGGAGACGGATGCCTGCCCGTGGAAACTTTTTTGAAAAAATCCTTCCAGATCCTCCGTTTCCTGCTCCGTCAAATGCCTTAAGACGATAGTACCCGCAAAGGTTCCATAAGAAGCATACTTCTCGCGAAATCCTGCAAAAAGCTTTGCAAAAACCGGATGCTCCCTGAAATATCGGATGCATTCGCCCGCAAGCGCCTGCCAATCCTCCACCTTCTGCGCTTTTTCCGGCATTTGTCCACCCTCCTTCTTCCGCAAACAACAAAAAACTTACGCCTGCTTCCCGGTCCGGCCCGTTTCCATACTCTCCTCGCTCTCCATCAGTTCCCTCGCCTTCCCGTTCCACAGATACGACATTACAGTCACAAATTTCACATTGCCCAGGCGCAGCAGCTGATAAATCGCCAGAGCGTCGAGCGTGTCACAGTCGCCCCAGAGCACCTGGGAGTTGATGATAAAATCAAATTCAAACTCCGCCATCAGCCGGAACATATCGCGGATATTTTTATTGTCCACCCCGGCGAAGGCCTCGTCGAGGGAAATCAGGCGCGGCGCGTCCGCCCTGCCGCCCTGATATTTTGCCACAACAGCGGAAAAAAGCGGCACATACATCGCCATTGCCTTTTCGCCGCCGGAAAATGTCCCGAACACGCTGTTGGTCAGCTCCTTCTGGCGCTCCTCGTTTTTCTGTGAGAAAAGCTGAAATTCAAACCATTTCCGGTAATCCAGCGTTTCCTTCATGACCTGATAAAAGGAAACCATGCCGCCGGAATCCTTCGCGTGCCGCCTTGCCTCCTCCACCTTTGAGCGGAAATGCAGGGACAGCTTTGCCGCCTCTTCCTCCCGCATCAGGCGGTAGTCCTTTTTCAGCAGCTCCACCAATTCCCTGGTATCCAGCTGCTCCTCGCTCTCCGCCGTCCTGCTGCGCCAGCGCAGGCTCAGCCTCAAACTGCTGGAAGTATTCATCGCTCCCATAAGCGCGTTCATTTTCTCCACCCACGCGTTGGAGCCGTTGATTTTGCTGCGGATTTTCCGGCTTACGGTGTTGGAGAGAATGTCCTCGAACAGCTCGCGGTCTCCTGCCTTAATCAAATCCCGCAGCTGGGCGATGCCCTCCTCCAAATGTGCGAGAAGGCGGTGGAATGGAAGCCTTACTCCCTGATCGCGCGCCTGGATATCCATGCGCTTTGCCGCCGGATCACCAGGTTCCGCTTTCTCATCCAATTCCCCAAACAATTCGGTCTGTGTCAATTGATAGTCGCTCAGTGCTGCCCGGTTTTCGAAATAAACCTTATTCAAATCGCGGATGACGGCATCCTTTTCCAAATCTTTGCAATCCGGTGAAAGAAAAGCCCGCACCTTTCCCGCAATCCCCTGTTCGAGTCCTTCCGGAAGCTCCACATACCCAAGCGTCAGCTCTGCCCGATAGCATTCCTCAAGATATTCCTTCCGGCGCAAAAACTCCTGGCAGCGCTCCTGACCCTGCTTTCGTTCTTCCTCTAAGCGGCTGATTTTCTCAAGCTCCTGCGTGTGTTGTCTGACGCAGCGCTGCATCTGCTCCGGGTAGTTATTCAGCCATTTGATACAGGAATCCAACCGCTCTTTGATTTCTTCGTAGTCCGTCAGCTTCAGCTGCTCCTGCACGGAACGGTATTCCTCGCGCTCTTTCTCAAGCGTCCGCTTCGTGCTGCCTGCATCATAGCGGATCTGATCCATGTCCGCATCCAGCTCCTCCAGGCGTTCCGAAAGCTCTTTCAAATGCTCCTCGATTTGCAGGTACAGCTCGTGCGCTGATTTCAGCTGGTAAATATGTCTACCATAAGCGCGGGACGCTGTTTCCGCCCTCTCAAATACCTCCAGGCTGCAATCGAGATAAAGCTTTTCTGCAATCTTCAGAGCCTCTTTTTTCATCCCCTGTAATTTTTCCTGCTCTTCCTTAAGCCGTGCCTCCAGACGCAACCCATCCGCTGTCAGCTGCGCAATGCGGGATACCATCTCCTTGCGCATGCGGCACGCCTCCTGCAGATCCTGCTCCCCCGGAAGCGCCGCATATTCCGCGGCAAGTAATTCCTCGCGTTCCGCAAGCGCGCGAAGCTCCTGCTCCGCGTCCGCGATTTTTTCGTTCAGGACGGCAATTGCTTCCCGGCATGCCGCAATCTTTGCCTGCCGGTTTTTCTCCCTCGCCCTGCTGCCCAAAAATCCCGCCTCGTGCTCCCCCGTCACCGTTCCAGCAAGAACACCGATCCGATAGGTTCCGTCCTGCGAAATCCGTGTTGTCGCCTCCCCACCGTACGCGATACTTCCCAGGATCCGCACGATCCGCTGGGTTTCAAACATATCATTGACAGAATCATTGAAATTCAGTACATCCAAAAGGCTTTTTTCCACCCGCTCCTCCCCGGCAAAAAGGTAGCGGTCACAGCAGCCGGCATCCACCTTTAATACCTGCTCCCGGTAGGCTTCATCCACCACAAGAGCGTCCAAAAGCCCCATGGCAAGCAGCGCCTCTTCCAGCCGGTCGCAATCGGTTTTTTCAAGTGCCTGTCCGAATTCCAGCACCTTATAAAGCTCCCGATATGGAATGTTCTGCTCCTTCAGACGCGCCCTGTTTTTCTTCACACTCTCGCTGCGCTCCGGCTCTGGTTCCCTGTGGTTTTCCCATTCCGAAAGCTCGCTCGAAACGGCTTCATGCTCCTGCCTCGCTTCGCGCAAAACGCTCTCTTCCCTCTGCCTGTGCGCACGGAGCTCCTCCAGCCTCCCAATCCGCACATCTGCCACCAAAACCCTTACATCGGCAAAGCCTGCCGCCTCATCGTAGCTCTCCGCCAGACGTGCAAGCGTGCTCAGCTGCTCTGCAGAAAGCTTCAATTCCCGGTTGTTCCCGTTCCATGTATAGAGCTTTTCCTTCCATTCATTCTGCACCTGAACCTGCAGGTCCTCCAGATCCCGGAGCTTGCGCTGCGCGGCATCCGTCTCCTGCTGGTTGCGCTCTCTTTGCCGGTACCATTCCTGCACCTGCCGCTCGCAGCCCGCCGCCTGCCTTAAAACAGAGACCCCTTTTTCAATTTCCTGCCCGTTTTTTTCGGACTGCTGTAAATGCGTGTCAAAGCTGCAGGGCTCCTTCAGATGTTCCTTTAATTCATCGGCAAAAAAGGCATGCTCCTCAAAGGCCATGTCCTCCGCCTCCTCCTGCATCTGCTCAAGCAGGGACAAAAGCTCCTTTTCCTTCTGGTATTCCCGGTCCGTCTCCCCTTTTTTCTTTTCTCCGGTATCGCGGCAGGCTTCCTGCTTTAACTCCAGCTGCTTCTCTTTCTCCTTAAGAGTCCCTTCATTTTCCGAAATCTGTGAAGCAAGCGCGACCTCGCGTGCCTTTAATCCCACGGCGTCGCTTTTGCTGAGAGAATCCTTTTCCTTTTCCATCGCCTCTTTTTTCGCATCCAGCAGAATTCTTTCCCGCTCCAATTCCTCCGCCCGCACCGTGTGCTCGCGGATTCCCTGCTCCTGTTCCTTCTCCTCGCGCAAAAGAGCCGTGAGCTGCTTTTCGTTCTCCTCATAATTTCCTGCCTTTTCAAACAGGCAGAGGCGGTTATACTTATCTAATACCCGGTTGATTTTCTCTGCTGCCTGCTTTCCCTCCTGGAGCGTCTTTAAATTCATATTCATATTGTCCATGTTCTCGATCGCCTCGGACATCGGGCGCAGGTCATCGTCCGACAGCGGCTGGAGGGAATTGCTCAGAATATCATTGACCACGGATGGCTTGAAATCCTTTGACAATTTCGGCGTGCGCAGCTGAATTAAAAGGTCAATCAGCTCCTTATACTCCTCCACCGTCTCAAAGCCGAAAATCTGACGGTTCACATATTCCATGTAATCCGCCTGCCGCTCAAACACCCTGCCGCCGTCCGCAATCCTGTTTTCCAGCTCTTTTTTCGAAAGCGTCACTCTCTCGTCCGTCTGCCGGTAGAGATAAAAATCCTTTCCGACCCTTCTGCCGTCGGAAAGCGAAAAGTACCATTTATCCAGCGGCTTTCCACGGCGCGCACGGATACCCATCCCGATGGTGAGGAAGGCTTCACTCTCCACGCGCTTGAATTCCATATACAGATATCCGGTTCGTTCCTCCCGCCCATCGTCCTCCTCCAGAAGGTAGCTGTTCATTTTCCGGTCTCTTGAGCCAAACGGGTCGAGGCGTTCCGGGCTCATATTTCCGTCCAGGAGAAGCGGCACCACGCTCTGCATTGTAACAGATTTTCCGGAGCCGTTGGAGCCGCGCAGCAGCATCCTGCCTTTCACAAACGGAAATTCCTGCTCGTCGTAATACCAGAAATTAATCAAACCAATTTTATTTGCCTGCCATTTGCTGTTCATTTTTCCTCTCATTCTGCCACATGGGCGGCATTTTCACTTTATCATTTTCATGCTGGATTTTTTATATTCTGCATTTTTTACATTCTGAGGATTCTGTATTTTTACATTCTCAATATACTATATTTTACATTTTGGGCTCTTAGGAATTTCGATTTCTGCTTTTTATTCCTCTGGTTTATAATCCTTCGGATACGCGCCGGAAACCTTTCCCGCGGACGGATAAACCACCACCTGCTGCCCGTTTTCCGAAAGCTTTATAAACGTCCAGAACGCAAGCTCCCCCATCACTTCCCGCACAAATTCCCCCTCCGGCATTTCCCTGTAGCCCTTTATAAAGCCGGAAGCGCTCTCTGTGCGGACCTCCTTCAGCATGCGCTCAAAATCAACTCTCTCCACAAAAAGCTTCTCGTCGCTTGCCGTCTTCCATTCGCCTGCCTCTACTCTGTCACGGATTTTGGCGCAGCACAGGAGAAGAATGTCTGAAATGGCATTGTTCTCCGGAAATGCCGCGCCGATGCGGCAGTCGTCCCCCGTCAGCAAAAATGCGCCGCCTCTGTGGACATGTACTCTGCACTCAAAATTCTGTTCGAAGTCCTCCGCCAGTCTGCGCCCGTAATATTTCAGATATTCAAAATCCTCCTTATCATTCTCCTGCCGGTACATCCCCACGGAAAACAAGAGTCTTTTGTATACCCGATAACGCCTTGCAAGCCCGCGCTCCTCATCGACCAACGCCCATTCGCTTTCCTCAAAATCCTCCGGCTTCCCGTAATTCATAATATCCCACGGGAAATTTCGCATAAAATAGCGGGACGCCCCGGTGCTCTCGTACAAAACCTCGCCGGCCTGCCCGTCCATGAACACGTCCTCGCTGCCGTCCGTCACGCGCAAAATCCCCTGTCCAACGGAATAGCGCAGCACCTTGAGCAGTCTTCTGCGGTTCACCTACAACGTCACGTCCACCGTCTGCACCGGCATATTTACTGCAATATATTCCGTCAGCTGCGACAGAATAAACTGCTCCTCCGCATCTCTGTCCTCTAAAAACATCAGCAGAACGCACAAAAAAGCGTACTCCTCCTTCGAGGTAAATTCCGCAATCCCCATACATTCCTCCGGTATCGCCGGAATCTTTTCCATTTTGACAAGAAGCGAATTTTCAATGACCGGGCAACCCATTTTTTCGGTCGCAAATTTACGGATTTCTCCGATGGAATCGCGGATTTTATAGTATAAATCCTTGTCCTCGGATTTTAAAACCCAGCGCTTGTTTAGCAATATGTCTAATTCTTTCAATTTCTTTATCTCCCCCAGCCTCATTGAAACACAATGCTGATATGCGGCATCGTAAAAGCTCCGTCCTCGCACTGTACCGTGCAACGTTCTCCTGCCCGTTTCATATCAAGCACAAACTGCCGCCCTTCCTCCGTCCTGCCGGAATGCGTCTCGTCCTCCATTGCATCGGAAAGCCATTTTAGCAGGATTTCCCGTACGCCTGTCTCAAGCACCGGGAGCATAGCGAAATCAATCCGTCCGTCCTGCTCGATCTGCCCCAGCTTTTCCTGCTGCCTTGCAAGCTCTTTCAGCATTTCCTCCCTTGCCCGTCTCTTTTGTTCCTTTGCATCGGAAATCGCGGTGCGCCCGGACTTTTCCTTGTAATTTCGCACCCTTGGCTTTAGAGTATATTCCATCGGCGCTTCTTCATAGACTCCCGCGTTCATACTGTCGGTTTCTCTTGCCGCATCCCCGCGCAGATGGAAGGTGCGCTCCAGGCCAAATACCATCGCTGACATTTTATGTGCCTGCGCGATATCGCTGCACGTTAAGAAAATAGACGCAACCTTGCGGTATTCCTCACGGCGGTTTACCCCCAATACATTCTTTTCGCTCAGCTGCGCCGCATAGCGCGTAATTCGGCGGATAATTTCATTCGTTGCGTCAAATAATTTTCCTGCCTCATTTTCTCTGCCGTTTTCCGAGACAAACCATTCCCGGATGCTCTGATAGCGTCCCTGTGTCTTCTCCTCGATCAGTTCCCGCGAAATCTCCACATCCATCCGGGGAATCGACATTTCATAGTCATTTACTTTTTCAAGAACCTGCGTCAGAGCAGCTTCCGGCAGCACCCGCAAAAGCTCCTCA
>CAMWWR010000079.1 GCA_947178045.1 uncultured Clostridia bacterium | reverse complement strand
ACCGTGCAATTTTTTCTCGCGCCCTGATCCGCCATCGGGCCTAAAAAAATTACGGCCGTTGTATGAATATTTGCTTAGTAGAAAAGGGGAATATCCGTTTGGGGAGATGGGGGAAATTCCTGGGGAAAAAGGAGAAAACGTTGGAGAAGGCTTTGCAGAAAAGAAGATAAAATCTGGAGAAGATGGCTTGGACGACGGAGAAAAGGAAATCTGTACAAGGCTTGAAGAAATCATCAAAGACGGCGCAAAGGGGATGCTCCTTGGCGGTTTCCACACGCCGAACCATCGTTGGGCGATTGCTTCCATCCTGATGGCGTGCAGCAAATTTTTTGGCGGCAAAGAGATGGAGGATGCCGCATTTGGTTATTTAAAAGAGGGGATTGACTGCAATGCGGACGGAGAGTATTCGGAAAAATCCGCCGGAAATTACAACCGGATTAACAACGATGCCATGATACTGTTGACGCGAGCGACGGGGGATGCAGCTTACGAGCAGCATACCCTGCGAAATTTAAAGATGATGCTGACTTACCTGGAGCCGGACGGCAGCGTATTTACGGCGAACTCCACCCGCTTCGACAAGGATCTGCTGGTCTATCCGACGGATTACTACATGGAATATCTGAGGATGGGGATGAAATACAATATTCCGGAATTCCTGCAGATGTGCAATACGATTTTTGACCTGGTGGAGGAGAAGCGGATTGCCGCGCGGGACTGCCTGATCTGGTTTTTGCTCTGCCCGCAGTACCGGGAGCTTGAGTATCAGGAAAGCTACCGCCCCGGGGATTACCATGTGTTTTACGGGGATTCCGGTATCGCGCGATGCCGCAGCGGGCGCTATACCTATACGGTGATGAAGGGAAAATCAAACTTTTTCTACCTCCACAACGGAACGATGAAGCTGGAGATGAAGGTGTGCGGCAGCTTTTGCGAGCACAGAGCGTTTAAAGCGGAGGAGATGGAGCGCCTTTCGGACGGCGAATATCATCTGCGCCAGGTGATGCGGGGCTGGTATTACCTTCCGTTTGAGGAGGCTCCGGCCACCAGCGACTGGTGGAAGATGGACAATGCCGCCCGCCCGAAAAAGTCGGGACCCGACATGCAGATTGACGTGTGGGTGAAGGAAGCGGAGGACGGCGTGGACATCCGGGTGAGGACGTCCGGCGTGGAGGGCGCACCGTGGCGGATTGAGCTGGCGTTTTCCGGGGTGAATTTCCTGACCGGACCGCTGTTTGATATGCCGGTTTCCGGCAGCGAGGTGCTGGTGGTAAAGAAGGGCGAGGTCGAGGCAACGAACGGCTGGGATACGCTGATCGTCGGGCCGTGCTTCGGCGAGCATCATTTTACCGAGGGCAAGGAGGACAGCGAGAAAAAGACGCCGGGGGCGTTCACGCTCTATCTCACGGATTATACGGCGTTTGACCGGACGATACATATCGGAAACCGGCTGAGCGGAATGCTTCGGGCGGAGGAAGTGGACCGGGGCGAATAAAAAATAAGGTAACAGAAATGAGGAAGAAATATGCAGTATATTACATTTGACGCGGCAAAGGAATTCGATTTGATTTTGCTTGGCAGGGTTGCGATTGATTTTAATCCGGTGGACCTGAACCGCCCGCTGGAGGAGAGCAGCAATTTCAACAAATATCTCGGGGGCTCCCCGGCGAATATCGCGGTCGGGATGGCGAGGCTCGGGAAAAGGGTGGGCTTTTTTGCCCGGGTTTCCGACGACCAGTTCGGGGATTATGTCACCCACTATTTTGAGAAGGAGGGCATTGACACCAGCCATATCAGGAGATGTACGAACGGGGAAAAGCTGGGGCTGACCTTTACGGAGATTTTGAGTCCGACGCAGAGCCGGATTCTGATGTACCGGGACGGTGTGGCGGATCTGATGCTTGATCCGGCGGATATTGATGAGGAGTATATTAAGAGGGCGAAGGGGCTGCTGATTTCGGGAACCGCTCTTTCTGCAAGTCCGTCCAGGGAAGCGGCGCTCAAGGCGGTAATGCTTGCGAAAAAGAACGGGGTTCCGGTGATTTTTGACATTGATTACCGCGCTTATACCTGGAAGAATCCGGATGAGATATCCATTTATTATTCGATGGTGGCAAGGGACGCCGATCTGATTCTCGGCTCGAGGGAGGAATTTGACCTGACGGAGCGCCTGATCGGACTTTCGGGAGACGACGCGGAGAGCGCAAAATACTGGCACGGCTGCGGGTGCAAAATTGTGGTGGTCAAGCACGGCAAGGACGGCTCGACCGCCTACACGCAGGACGGAGCCCATTATGCAGTGAAACCGTTTCCGACCAACGCGCTCAAGGGCTTCGGCGGCGGGGACGGGTATGCCTCGTCCTTCCTGCGGGCGCTGATTGACGGCTGCGATGTGCCGCAGGCGCTGGAATACGGCTCGGCCTCGGCCTCCATGCTGATTTCCGCCCACAGCTGCTCGGCTGCCATGCCGACGCTTGAGGAGGTGGAGAAATTTATCCGGGAGGCGAAGGAAAAATACGGGGAGATGGTGGTTAATGTGAAAGGAGACTGCGTTGTATAGTGCTGTGCTTTGCTGCGGAGCAGATAAAACAGCGTTTGGTATTCGCAGGCGGGCAGATTGGCATATCGGTGCGGGAAAATGCGGAAATCTGCCGTGTGTCTCCTGGAGAAAAAGAGACGGAGGGAGGTGGAAAAAGACTTGCCATCGCAGGAGTTTTTTTTGGAATACATCCGGAAGACCGCATTGCCGGAGCTGAAAAAGGGAAATGCGGTTTACGGAAATATATTGCAGAGGGTTTTTCTGCTTGCGGGCGAGCAGGAGCTGCAGGCGGAGATCGCTGCTGCCTACGAGGAATTGCTGCGCCGAATTTCCGCGAAAAAGCTGATCCGGCTGTCGGAGGAATACCGGAATTATTACGACGGATGGTATGCGGAGGATTATGCTCTGGACTGGTCGCTGAAAAAGCCGCAGCGGGAAGAATTCCCTTATTTGACGGACGGCGGATACCATGCGGTGTTAAAGCTTGGCACATTTATGGGGTGCGGCTACGACAGGCAGTGGTGCATGGAAGCCCTGGACGGCGCGGAGGGCTCGCTCCCCTTCTTTTTCCTGCGCCTGAACGACTGGGTGGGGGCGATCCGCGAAAGTGCTTTTCATCTGGCAAAAAAGCGGCTGCAGCAATGCGGCGTGGAGGAGCTTTTTTCCGCCCTCCCGATGCTTGAGAAGGTAAGGGCTTCCGAAAGGCGGAGCGAGGAGCATATCCGGCTGCTCGAGGAGATAGTAAGGGAGCTGGGGCTTAAAAAGCTCCGTGAAATTCCGGACACAACCCTCAGGGGGCGGCTGCCGTATTATGAAGTCAATGTAAAAAATGCGGTTTACCGCCTGCTCAGCCAGAATAGGGTGTTGGAGCTTTCGCAGATGGAGCAGCTTTTGTCCGCGGAGTGGACGGGGTACGGCAAGCAGCTGCTGCTGACGGGGATTTTCCGCCATTACGGATATGACAAGGAGCGGGTGGAGCGGTATCTTAACTCCGGCAGTACCCTGGTGCGGTACCGGGCGCTGCTGTTTTGCTATGAGAGCGAGCAAAACGCATGGCCGGGGCTGGAACGGATGCTACTGGACCGTTCGAGGCGGGTTCGAAGCAATGTGAGCTATATTTTGGAAAAGCATACGGATATCCGGGTGCTGGACTGCTATCTGGAGGAATTGCAGCGTGAGATGTCCGGCCCGGTGTCGCCGGAGACTGAGCAACAGAGGGAACTGTCCGGGCCGGCAGTGTCAAAGAATGAGCAGCAGAGGGAAATGCCCGACCCGGTGGTGTCGGAGACTGGACAGCAGAGGAAACTGTCCGGCCCGGCGGTGTCAGAGAATGAGCCGCAGAGGGAAATGTCCAGCCCGGTGGTGTCGGAGACTGGGCAGCAGCAGGGCGTGTCCGGGGCGGGATCACAGCAGAAGGTTGTTTCTACGGCGGTACTGCTGGGAATCGGCGAGCATGGAGCAAAAAAGGAAATCGGGATCGTTATGCCGTTTCTGGAATCGGAGGACGGGCTGACGGCGAAGGCGGCGCTGACGGCATACGGCAGGCTTGCGGCGGAGGAAGGGGAGCTGCTTTATTGGAGGTTTCTGTTTGACAGCCGTCCCATGATCACAAAAACGGCATACCGTCTGATTCGGAAATACGAGCTCCACTATGGGGCAGAACGAATTTATAACGAGTTTTGCAGGCGGCGTTCGACCCTGTGCGGAAATTATCTTTTCCGACTGCTGCTGTGCGAGCCATCCTGGGAACGCCTGCCGTATCTGCTGATGCTGTACGGGGAGGGAGAGCTTTCGCCGGAGGAAAGCCAGAAGGCCTGGAATGGGATTCGCCGGAGATATGCTTATGCCGCGGTATCGGCGGAGCGGGCGCAAACCATCCGGGAAGCGCTGGAGCGTGCGGGGGAGAAGATCCCGGAGCAGCTAAGGAAGAATATATTGTTTGATTTGAGCCATGTTGCAAGGGGATAGAAACAGAACGGGCGGAATGCCTTGCTGCCCGAATGATTTCAAGCCGAACTGCGTTCATTTGAGTGTTTGTGCCGGAGTTGGGGCGCTCCGGCATGCCTGCAGGCGTGGAATGTAAGAGGGACAGGAAGGCTCAGGAAAGGGGGAATTCTGCAATGTACAGGAATCCGGATTTTAATGAAAACGGAGAAAAAATTCTCTGCGAGGAGAAAATCTATCCCAGGCAAGCGGTTTCTTCCGACGGAAAAGCTTTAACAGATGGGGAAACGGCTTCCGATGGAAGAGACAGTGATATGCGGATGGATGTGCGGATCAGGAAGCTGGCGGCGGGTGAGAGCATGTGCCTGTGTGCGCCGGAAAAGGAAACAGCGGTGATGCTGCTTGCCGGAAGGGTGACGTTTGCGTTTGAAAACAGGGTGGAGACCGCGGCAAGGCGGAGTGTTTTTCTGGATAAGCCGTACTGTCTGCATTGCTGCCGCGGAAAAGAAATCAAGATAACGGCGCAGGAGGATGCAAGGCTTCTGATCCAGCAGACGACGAATCCGCGCGTGTTCGATACGGTGTTTTATACGCCGGACTCCTGCGTGCTGCAGGAGTTCGGAAAGGAGCAGTGGGACGGGACGGCACACCGGCAGGTGCTGACGGTTTTTGATTATGACAATGCGCCGTATTCCAATATGGTTTTGGGTGAGGTGTTCCACAAGCCGGGCTGCTGGTCAAGCTATCCGCCGCACTATCATCCGCAGCCGGAGCTGTATTATTACGAATTTGACAAGCCGCAGGGCTTCGGCGTGGGCTTTGTCGGGGACGAATGCTTTAAGGTGGAGAATCAGGGCTGTCTGGCGATTACGCCGATGAAGGCTCATCAGCAGGTGGCGGCTCCGGGATACCGGATGTACTATGCGTGGCTGATCCGCCATCTGGAGGGCGACCCGTGGCGCAAGACGAGGATCGAGGTTCCGGAGCATGCCTGGCTTTTGGATTGTGCAAAAACGGAATGAGCCGGGGGTTTAAAGCCGAATTTGAATTGTGCGCTCCTTCCGTTCACGGAATGAGTATGACAAAAAGAGAGGGTGATTGATACTATGGCGTATATGACAACCGCGCAGGCGCTGGTGAGGTTTTTAGACAGCCAGTATGTGTCCTTTGACGGGCAGGAAAATAAATTTGTGGACGGCATTTTTACTATATTCGGACACGGCATCGTGTGCGGTCTGGGCGAGGCGCTGGATTCCTCGCGGGGCAGCCTTACGGTTTATCAGGGGAAAAATGAGCAGGGAATGGCGCATGCCGCGATGGCCTTTGCGAAACAGAACAACCGCAGGAAGATTATTGCCTGTGCCTCCTCCATCGGGCCGGGCGCGGCAAATATGATTACGGCTGCGGCGACGGCGACGGTCAACCATGTGCCGCTGCTGCTGTTCCCGGCGGATTCCTTTTCGACGAGGCAGCCCGACCCGGTATTGCAGCAGTTTGAGCAGGTAAATTCGCTCGCGGTCACGACCAATGACGCCTACCGCGCGGTGTGCCGCTACTGGGACAGAATCGCCAGGCCGGAACAGCTGATGTCCGCGATGGTCAATGCCATGCGGGTGCTGACGGACACGGCGGAGACGGGGGCGGTTTGCATTTCCCTGCCGCAGGATGTGGGCGGGGAAGGCTATGATTTTCCGGAGGAATTTTTTAAAAAGAGGGTGCATCGGATCACCCGCACCGTGCCTGCTCCGGAGGAGGCAGAGGAGGCGGCAGAGCTTTTGCTCTCGGCAAAAAAGCCGCTCGTTGTATGCGGGGGCGGTGTCCGCTATTCGGAGGCGGGCGAGGAGCTGGAAAAATTCTGCGAAGAATTCCACATCCCGTTTGCCGAGACGCAGAGCGGCAAGACGGCGTGCCTTTCCTCCCACCCGTATAATCTGGGTGGGCTTGGGGTGACGGGAAATTCTGCCGGAAACCGTATTGCAGGGGAGGCGGATGTGATTCTTGGCATCGGCACCCGGTTTTCCGATTTTACGACCGCTTCCAAGTCGCTGTTCGGCGAGGGCGCGCGGGTATTACCCATCAATACCTCCCGCTTTGATGCGTATAAGCTGGGGGCGGTGAAGGTGGTGGCGGATGCGAAGCTCGGTATTCTGGCGCTGACGGAGCGGCTGCGGGCAGCGGGCTACCGTTCCGGCTACAGCGATGAAATCCGGAGCGCGAAGGAGGAATGGGAAAAGGAGATGGAATTTCTTTCCGCCTACTCTTTTGGGGAGGATTTCAAGCCGCTTATCGCGGCGGGAGATCCGCGCACAATCCCGGAATTCCGCCAGCTGACGGGCAGCACTCTGACGCAGACGGCGGTGGTGGCAAAGGTGCGCGAGCTGATTCCCGCGGATGCAATCTGCGTGGGGGCGGCGGGCTCCCTGCCGGGAGATCTGCAGCGGATGTGGACCTCCGACAGCCGCTATTCCTACAACATGGAATACGGCTATTCCTGCATGGGTTATGAGATCGCGGGGGCACTCGGCTCCAAGCTGGCGGCTCCGGAGCGGGAGGTCTACGCGATGTGCGGGGACGGCAGCTACCTGATGCTGCATTCCGAGCTGGTCACCTCCGTGCAGGAGAGAAGGAAAATCAATGTCCTGCTCTTTGACAACAGCGGCTTCGGCTGCATCAACAATCTGGAAATGTCCAACGGAATCGGCAATCTGGCGACGGAATTCCGGTTCCGGGACGCGGACGGGAATCTGTCGGGTGATCTGATGCCGATTGATTTTGCAGCCTGCGCGGCGGGGTACGGCGTGAAAACCTACCGGGCCGGCAATATGGAGGAGCTGACGGCGGCGCTGGAGGATGCAAAAAAGCAGACCGTATCCACCCTGATCGATATCAAGGTGCTGCCGAAAACCATGACGGACGGGTATGGTGCATGGTGGCATGTCGGCGTGGCAGGCACCTCGGAAAATGCGAAGGTGCGGGAGGCATTTGAAAAGAAAGAGGAAAATTTAAAAAAGGCGAAGAAATTCTGACGCTTTGATGTGAAGCCTAAAAACAGCATGAGCCCGGACAGTGCCCGAAGG
>CAMWWR010000078.1 GCA_947178045.1 uncultured Clostridia bacterium | reverse complement strand
TCCCCGGTTTCACTGATTACACTCCACCTTGCGCCTGCGGAAACAGAATACGGCTATATCATTGCTGGCAAAGAGGAAAAAGCACAGGAAGCGGATATAAAAAATGAGGATATGCTCTTTCCGCTTTCCAACCGCGACATTTCAATGCTGCAGCGCTCCACCCTCTTTATGCCGGATTTCAGAGAGGAAGCCGACCTTGACGCTGTGTTCTGGAAGGATTATTTATTGAACTGCTACAGCCGTACTTTCAACGGGGAACCGGTGAACCGCTATTCAAAACTCCTTGGCACAACAACCGCCTACGCCAGGGTCAGCGCCGAAGCACTGGACGATGAAATCCGCGCTCTTTTCGGAAAAGCGCTGTCCAGGTATGTTCCGAACCCGAATGATCTGACGGAGGAAAGCGGCGACATGATTTATGAGGACGGCTGTTAGTACATCCAAATGCCATCCCGCAGCAGCTATACTTTTGATGACACGGAAATCCTTGTGTTGAAAGAGAACCGAAGCGCTGCCCTGACTTTTTTTAAGAGGCCCTCACACCTTGCTTACGCGGAATCCGTAACCACTCTTTTCCTTGCGCCTGCCGAAAACAAAAACGGCTATATTCTTGTCGGAAAGGAAGAGGTGGAATACGATTTCACCTGGCGCACGCTTACCGGAAGCTGGCTGGTCACGGACTATTTTATCCCGCCGCACTCTTCGGGAAGCAGTATCTCACAGGAGGAAATAGAGCAGTTTATCGGCGTCCAGCTCAAATTCGGGCCGGATTACCTGATATCCGGAACGCGTACCTGCTCCGTGGGCGAATACCGCAAAGAGCTTGTTACAGCCAGGGAATTCGACGATTTATTCCGGTTAAGCACCAGCGATGATCTCTCCATTGCGGCGGTCGGCTTCAATTATTTCAATTTGCAGACCGGGGAAGAGCAGCCGTTTGGAAGCCATATTTACCGCTATGATTTCGAAAATGCGTTCGTGGTTTATGAGGGCATTCTTTTCCGGATTACCGAGTTGAAGGAAGATCCGAACGTGGAAACCATTTTTGACAAGCTTGCGGACATCCGTTTTGCGCTGCCGGATGAGAACGGCTTTGTGGAGGGACTGCTGCTCCCGGAGACCATGATGCCGGGAAGCATTATTTATTACACTGACGATACGCACTATATTATTATTACGGGCGGAATCGGGCTGGATACGCCGCAAAAAGTGGAGGATTTTCGCAACAGTCTGAGAACCCATGCTGTGGAAATCATCCGAAGCGGTGCACACCTCGAACGCCTGCATCGCCCGTCCGACGGGATGAGCGTCACATATAATAGTATGGATGACGGCGGGATTTTCCACATCTATCCGCGTGATTATCCGCGTGAAAAATTAGCGGCAGACATGCTGAACTGGTGCTATGACGACGAAACCTGCCGGGCAGTTGCTTCCGGACTCGATACTGCACAGCCGAAGCTTTACTATCAGGCGGCGGGCAGGGATTGGGAGATTTACCCGCTGTCCGGTCTGGAAAACCTCACGGAGAAAGAACGGGCTTCCCTCGTACTCGCGGCGGATGCGCGGAAAGTGACGGTGACGGTTCTAAGGGACGGAAAAACGATTGTGAAGGAGATCGAAGTAACTCACTGAAAAAAGGGGCTGTTGCGACAGCCCCTTTTTTCAGCCTGATCCAAACGCCCGGCGCTTTCCGGGATTTTTTCTGTTCTCCTGTACTTCCCTCTCTCTGACAGGCATATACTGTATGGACATGAAAGCTTCCTACAGCCTTAAGGAGAACCCCATGCAATATCTGGAATCCCTTCTCGCCCGCATAAACTCCGTTTTCTGGGGCGGGCCGATGCTT
Organism: uncultured Clostridia bacterium; assembly: GCA_947178045.1. Lineage (GTDB taxonomy): Bacteria > Bacillota > Clostridia > Lachnospirales > Lachnospiraceae > RGIG4057. Next base: position 5,728 of record CAMWWR010000078.1, on the reverse strand, counting down.
GTTGTCTTAAGCCTGTTCCACCTTTATTTCACCGTACATACCGGCGGCGTCCAAAAACAGCTGTTCAAGGGCATCCGCTACTCCGTTACCAATGGCGAAGCAGGCAGTAAGAAAGCAAAAGCCGGAACAAAGCGCACCGGCGGGGACACCGCAGCCGCGCCAAAGCAGACTTCCGGTCAAAAGAGCTCTTCCCCCTCCCATAAAGTATCCGGTCTGATGGCGCTCACCACGACGCTCGCCGCCACGCTCGGCACCGGCAATATCATCGGCGTGTCCTCGGCCATTTATTTCGGCGGTCCGGGCGCGCTGTTCTGGTGCTTTCTGACCGGAATTTTCGGCATGGCCACCTCCTACGCCGAGTGCTTCCTCTCCGTCCTCCACCGCAGGAAAAATGCCGACGGCAGCTACAGCGGCGGCCCGATGGTCGTGCTGGAGCACCGGCTGCACAAAAAGGGACTTGCCCGCATCTACGCCGGCGCGGTCGTCTTCGCGGCCTGCGGCATGACCTGCTCCACACAGGCGCGCGCCTTCGCGGACGCAGCGGTTTCCTTCGGCCTGCCCCGCATCCCGGTCGGCATCGCGCTCGCGCTGCTCGTCGGCCTTGTGATCGTCGGCGGTGCGGGAAGAATTCACAAATTCTGCATCCGGCTCGTCCCGATCATGGGCGGACTTTTTTTGTTCTGCTGCCTCCTGATCCTCGGCAAAAATTTTAACTGCCTTCCCGGCGCGGTCGCGCTGATGCTGCGCTCCGCCTTTTCCGTGAAGGCGGTCACGGCCGGCACACTCTCCGGCGCATTTATGAGCGCCGTCCGCTACGGCGTGACGCGCGGACTCTTCACGAACGAGGCCGGGCTCGGAACGGCCGCGATCGCCGCAGCGGACGCGGAAACTCCCGACCCGCAGACACAGGCGCTGATCTCCATGACCGCTACGTTCTGGGATACGGTCGTGATCTGCGCGCTGACCGGGCTGGCCATCCTTTCAACCGCCATCGCCGCCCCGGAAAGCCTTGCGGGCTTCTCGATGAACGAGCTCACAACGGCCGCCTTCCTGCGCCTTTCCGCAGGCGGCCCCGTACTGCTCAACCTCTGCCTGATGGCGTTCGCCTTCGCCACGTTGACCGGCTGGTCCTATTTCGGCGAAAAAGCCACCCTCTTCCTTGTCGGAGAGCGCGGCATTTTCTGCTACAAGACCTGCTACATTGTCATGATTTTCCTCGGCACCATCCTGTCGATGGGCCTGATCTGGGAGCTGACGGATTTTGCCAATCTGTTTCTCGCTGTCCCGAACCTGTACGCGCTGTTCCTTCTGCGGCGCGATGTCACCTGCCGGAAAATTGAGTAGAAGATTTCAGGAGCACATAATAATCCGTATATGTCTTTCCGTCCTCTCCGCCGATCAGCTTTTCCTCCGACGCGGCGAAGCCGAGCCGCTCCGCCGCCGTTTTCCGCGCCAGGGCAGACGGCGGGATCTTTGTAGCCATCATCCAGCAGCCAAACAGCTCAAACGCCGGCGGTACGATCAGTGACAGAAGCTCAAGGATGCTTTCCTCCCGCTCATAATCGCTCCGCAGATCCAGCCGCAGCAGGCCGCAGTCATTAAAATAATCCTCCGCACTGCGGTTGAACAGTTCGATCGTTCCTACGGCTCGGCGAATGCTCTTGTCCACAATCGCCCAGCGCACAAAGCCCCTGTCCTTATAGGCCCACAGCCAGAACTCAATGGCTCTTTGCATGCGCTCCGGCGACGTATAATGAAAATCGTCGCCGTTGCAGTTATCGCTGTTAAAAAGCGGCACTGCCCGCTCGTCCGAATACACGGCAAGCAGATCAGGCACATCGGAAGCTTCCACAAGCCTCAGAAGATAATTCTCGTTTTCGTATACCGGACATTTTTCGTATGGATCCACCATAAAACACCTCCACTGAATTTTTATCCTTTCCCGTGAACCACGGTACGGTTTTAAAAATCCTTTTTACAAACTCCTGGCCCGTCCCGTTTCCACATATATAGTTTATCACGGGATATACGACAACAGGATGTCATAATTGCCGGTACAGCGAAACTATTTTTTCAGCGGCCTCCAGCAGACGCCCACGGAGCTTTTCCGGGGATATCACCTCGACGTTATCCCCCAGAGACAGGAGTGTTCCGAACCAGAAATGCTCGTTATCAACCACTGTCGCCTTCATTAAAACATCTCCGTTTTGGTATTCCTCCACGATCACGCCCTTCAGATATTCAGCGGCACGCGATCTGGCCGCCTGCCTGCACCGAAGAAGGATATCGGTATATTGTCTGGAGTCCGTTTTCTCCGTCTCCTTCAAAATCATCTCCGCCGGCTTATGTTCTCTGTTAAAGGGCTCGTCGGTAATTTCCAGATCGCTCATCCGCACAAGCTTGTAGGTGCGGTAATCGTCCCTGGCTCTGGAATAGGCGAGGAGATACCACGCATACCATCGGTACATGACGGCAACCGGCTCGACACTGTGCATGCGGGTCTCATTATTATTGTTCGTATAGGTGAATCTGACGGTGCGCCTTTCGGTCACGGCGGTCTGCAGCCGCTGCAGAACCGCCTGATCCCCCTCGCGCAGAACGGAAAAATCCAGAATAATGCCGTTGTCGTCCGGAGCCGGTGCGGAATCTGACCTGCAGATCAGCTTTTCCAAGGTCTGCCTTGCCTTTGGGTCATCGGTGGCCGAGATGAGGCCCCGCAGCGCGGTCAGAATGAGAGAATATTCGTCAGGCGTGGCAAATTTCCGGTCTATTTTGAACTGCTCGGAAATCTCGTAACCTCCCGCAGCGCCGCTCACCGCGACGACGGGAATTCCGGAGAGGCAGAGCGAATCGATGTCCCGCTGGATCGTCCGCAGCGATACCTCAAAATGCTTTGCCAGCTCGCTCGCGGAGGTCCGCCCGTGATTGAGAAGGTACAGCGTTATGGCGTAAAGACGGTCAAGCTTCATGATCCATCCCCCTGAAAGCCTCCGGCGGATACACGGGAAATTTGGTAAAATTCCAGCACATACGCCTCCCCGGTCCGCCGGTCCGTCCTGTCCTCCGAATGCGTATAGCAAAAGCCGCACGCAAGCGCGAGCGCGCGGGAAGCGGTGTTATTTGCGCGGCAGCTGTACACAAACCGCTTTGCGCCAAGGTCGTGAAAGCTGTACTCCAAAAGCGCCGTGACAATCTGCCTTCCGTAGCCGCGGCGCACAAAGGCAGGGCCGACCGCAATTCCGGTGTCCTCATAGACGCCCTCCGCGATCTCCTCCAGCCCGGCAAAGCCGATTGCTCTCCCCTCTGCCTTCTCAAAGACCGTCCAGGCAAGCGGATGCTCCTTCTGATACGCTGTTGTCCGGCGCATCCTTTCCCGAGCTTCCTCCTCGCTTCTCGTCACCGCCCAGAGCATATATCTCGCGCTCTCCTCGTGCGACCAGAGATAGCGGTACAGCGCCTCCCAGTCAGAAAACTGCGCGGCATCCAAAATCAGGTTTTTCGTCTCAAGACGTTTCCGGTCGATCTGCAATGGTTCTTTCTCCTGTTCTGAAAATACAATCTTTATCCATTCCGTTCCAGTTCTTTTCGGGCTTCCTCCACTGCATCCGGATCGGAGCTTCCCATGGCTTTCCGAAGCCAGTATTCTGCCTGTTTACGATCCCGCTCCACATAGATGCCCCGGCTATAGAAACGACCCAACAACTCCATACCCTTGCCATAGCCGGCGTTTGCGGATTCAAGATACAGTTCGTAGGCTTTCTCCAGATCTACGCTGGTACCGTAACCATAGTGATAGCAGATACCCAGGTTATAGGTAGCTTCAACATGCCCCATATCATGGGCGCGGATCAGAAGCTTTGTCGCCAAATCATTGTCCTCCGGGACACCTTCGCCATAGATATGCTTCATGGCAAGTTCGTACAATTCCTGTGCGTTCATTATTTATTCCTCACTTTACAGACACCCATCATGTACCGCCGTTTGATAAATAAGCGCGAATTAAATCAATGTATTCTGAAATGGCAGTATTTAACAGCGGAATATCAATGTGTTGGTCAAGCTGCAAAGGTTTATTCTCCCTTACTGCGTTGATCAATTGGCCCTGTACAATTTTCAGTTTTTGGCCGGTTGTGCTTTCTCCAATTAAATTCAGCATTGTAAGCCCGTCCAGAAGAATTGCCCGGAACAGGGTATTCATAGACAGACGAATATCCATTGCAGATTTTTCCTGTGAACAGAAATCAGTAATGTCCTCGCTCAACGTATGAAGGACAGATACAGAGTGCTCCAACAGGCTTTGGGTTTTAACGGTTTCACAGGCTGTTTTATTCAAAACTGCCACCATTACGATTTCGTCCACTCGTTGCAGGAGCTTTTGCTCCGAAAACAACAAGGTATCCGGCTCATCCACATGCTCCCACTTATTATTGAGCATACAGAATTTGCCGTCTTTCATCCCGGTGTATATAACAGCGTGCTTATTTCTTTCGCTCACATAAATACCCAGCATGGCATACTGCAAATTACGAAGATAAGCACAAATCCGTTCTCTGTCCACTGCTTCTTCTGTCATTGTATAGCCGATTGTCTTTAAGTAAAGATTAAACCATTTTTCGCTTTGAAGCATGGGCCCCGAAAGATAGCAGCCATCCTCGTATTCAAACAAAAACGGCAAGTCCATTTCAAGTGCAATCTTTCTGTCCTCCGTATCTACACCATAAAACGACAGAAGATTTGCAAGCCCCGTATAAGAACATGATGAGTTAAACGTCATGTATTTCATGTATTATTTCCTATCCCCCATAAATCAAATTGTCATTTGGCAGAACAAATCCGCCGATTATTCCAAGCGCTGATGAAGTAAGTTCAGACCAGGTCGTCCGTTTCTTAATGGGCATGCTTTCCGGATCATACCATGATTTGCAAAACGGCGCGAAACCGGAACAACCAATGTTCCGCTTCGCGCCATCTGATGCGGATAACAGGACTTGAACCTGCACGGTTTCCCACTGGAACCTAAATCCAGCGCGTCTGCCAATTCCGCCATATCCGCAGATGCCCTATATATGGCCACAACATGTACTGTGTGCCGATAAGACAATTACATTCATAATGAATCAACCGCAAATCCTGATTTCACTAAAAACCTTAGATTCGCGGCTGTTTTGTGGAATGAGACACGCGGGAATCGAACCCGCGACAACTTGATTAAAAGTCAGGTCGTATATACATTCCAAACCGCTGATTTATCTGCATTTTCCCGTATCTTCCGAGACATTTTTGAGACACGAGGGATTTCAAGATATGCCGTTTCTTCTTTTTTACTATACCTTTTCCCACGCAAAAGGTCAAGCACTTTTCACTAATAAAGCAAAAATGCCTTTCACGCCTTGCAACGCCTTCAGGGTATTCTCCCTGACGCTCCCGCTACCGTTTTGCTGCCGTAAACGCCTGCTTCAGGGCAAAAGACGCTTCATTAACCTATCGCGTCCTGCCGATCTGCTCAATCGCCTGCCTGACCTTGTCATATCCAACCATAGCCCCCAGCCAGTTTGCCACACCCATCAGAGCAAGATATACGCTGTTCAGCGCCGTAAACGGAACCTGATAGTTAATATAATATAGCGCCGTCGTCCCGCAGCCTACAATCAGTGCCACGATCAGGACGAGGATGTTGGACGCATACCTCGCGCCCATCCCGTCCAGGAGTTTCTTCAGCCCTTCCGTC
>CAMWWR010000077.1 GCA_947178045.1 uncultured Clostridia bacterium | reverse complement strand
GGAGATAAGGATGCAACGCCGACACCGGGCAGAGGAGATAAGGACGCAACGCCGACGCCGGGCAGAGGGGATAAGGATGTGACGCCGATCCCGACTCCGACCCCAACCGAATTACCGGAACTGCCGGGAATTCCGACGCCGACTCCAACCCCAACTCCGACCGGCGAGCCGAAGGTCACGGATGTGCCGGATGTCTCTCCGGAGCCGACCGAGCCGCCGACCCCGACGCCGAAATACAAGGTGAACATTCCGTCGGAGAGTAACAACGAGAGATATCAGTACCTGTTCGGCATGGACGTGCGGGAGATCACGATGAGCACGCCGCCGAAGGGCTATGAGAACAGGGAGGCCGCCGCTTCGCACATGGTGACGATCACTGTGCCGGTATGGAAAATGAAGGCGAACGGGGACAAATATTCTTCTACCTACAAGCTGACGGTGAATAAAAAGCTGTCGGCCAGCGTAAAAGCGATTTTCAAAGAGATCTATGCGCTGGATATAAAATTTCCGATCAAGCAGCTGCTTGGCTTTGCCTACCGGAAGGTGGGGGGCGTGGGCCTGAGCAAGTCGACGCTGATGTCCGTACATTCCTTCGGAGCGGCGATCGACATCAATCCGGGAGACTACGACAATGATTATTTTCTGGGCAAGGGCAACGATCTGCGCGATAAAAGTAATCCGTACTGCATCCCGGACGAGGTGATCGAGATTTTCGAGAAATATCACTGGTTCTGGGGCGGAAATTTTGAAATCTGTGCCGATACAATGCACTTCCAGTATCTCGGACTTGAGATGCTGAATTATCAGAACAATCCTCCGTTCCGCGATCTGAAGGTAAAGAGCGGCTATATGAAGGGAACCGATGTGCGCAATCTTCAGCAGCGGCTCTGCGAGCTGGGCTATAAGGTGACGATCGACGGCGTATACGGCAGCAAAACCGCGAGCGCGGTGAAGCAATATCAGAAGGACCGCGGGCTTCCGGCGAACGGCCAGGTGGATTATAAGACATGGGAGACCATTATCAACGAGACGCATTATATGCCGTACGCGTTTTAGGCAGGAGGAAAATACATTATGGAGCGCAGGGATAAGACGAATTATTATCTTGATATCGCGGAGACGGTGTCGAAGCGCAGCACTTGCCTGCGGCGAATCTATGGTGCGGTCATTGTGAAAAATGACGAGATCATTTCGACCGGCTATGTCGGCGCGCCGCGCGGCAGACAGAACTGTTCGGATCTGAACTACTGTCTGAGAGAGAAGCTTGCTATTCCGCGCGGGGAGCGCTATGAGCTGTGCCGCAGCGTGCATGCCGAGGCGAATGCGATTGTCAGCGCATCCCGGGAAAAAATGCTGGGCTCCACGCTGTATCTGGTCGGCTTTGAGATGCCAGCGATGGAGTATATTGCCAACAGCAGCAGCTGCGCCATGTGCAAGCGGCTGGTGATCAACGCGGGGATTGACCGGGTCGTTATCCGGGATTCCAGGGATGAGTACCGTGTGATCGAGGTGCAGAGCTGGATTGAAAACGACGAGTCGCTCGAGGGGGTTCGGGGATACTGACCCGGATGCCCGCACGGGAAATATCCGGGCGAAAAGGCAGCAGGAAGAAAGCCGGCACGCGAAATACCCGGGCGAAAAGGCAGCGGGGGGAAGGCCCGCACAGGAAATACCCGGCGAGGGGACAGGAAAAAGGCAGGTATAAAAATGCGAAATTCCGCAGAAGGGAAAGGGCGGAGTTTCGCATTTTTTGACTTAAAAATCGCACAAAGTAAGCAGGGCATCGGATTGACATTTCTGTTTGTCCGCAATATAATTAGAATAGCTCTAAGTGCAGCAAAAACTATTTAAGAAAGGTTCAGGTGAAAAACATGAATAACATTCCAAAGGTGAAGATCGGTATTGTTGCCGTCAGCCGCGACTGCTTTCCGGAGTCCCTTTCCGTCAACCGCAGAAAGGCGCTTGTAAAGGCGTATACGGACAAGTACGGCGCGGATGATATCTATGAATGTCCGATCTGTATCGTGGAGAGCGAGATACATATGGTTCAGGCTCTCGAGGATATTAAGAAGGCAGGCTGCAACGCCCTTTGCGTATATCTCGGCAATTTCGGGCCGGAGATCTCCGAGACTCTGCTTGCGAAGCATTTTGACGGTCCTTCCATGTTTGTTGCGGCAGCGGAGGAGTCCCAGGCGGATCTTTCCGACGGGCGCGGCGATGCATACTGTGGTATGCTCAACGCAAGCTACAATTTAAAGCTTCGCAATGTAAAGGCATATATTCCGGAATATCCGGTCGGCACGGCTGAGGAGTGCGCGGATATGATTAAGGAGTTCGTTCCGATCGCGCGCGGCATCATCGGTCTTTCTGATCTCAAGATCATCAGCTTCGGTCCGAGACCGCTCAACTTCCTTGCCTGCAACGCGCCGATCAAGCAGCTTTACAACCTCGGCGTTGAGATCGAGGAGAATTCCGAGCTCGACCTGTTCGAGGCGTTCAACAAGCATGCGGGCGACGAGCGCATCCCGGCGAAGGTAAAGGAGATGGAGGAGGAGCTCGGCGCGGGCAACATGAAGCCGGAGGTGCTTCCGAAGCTTGCGCAGTATGAGCTGACCCTCCTTGACTGGATTGAGGCGCACCGCGGCTACCGCAAGTATGTTGCGATCGCAGGCAAGTGCTGGCCGGCATTCCAGACACAGTTCGGCTTTGTTCCGTGCTATGTCAACAGCCGCCTGACCGGCATGGGCATCCCGGTATCCTGCGAGGTTGATATCTACGGCTGCCTGAGCGAGTACATCGGCACCTGCGTAAGCGAGGATGCGGTTACCCTGCTCGACATCAACAATTCCGTTCCGGCCGATATGTACAAGGAGTCCATCGAGGGCAAATTCCCGTACACGCACAAGGATACGTTCATGGGCTTCCACTGCGGCAACACCTGCTCGAGAAAGCTTGCGGCATGCAGCATGAAGTACCAGAAGATCATGGCGAGAAGCCTTCCGGTGGAGGTGACCAATGGTACGCTCGAGGGCGACATCGCACCGGGCAAAATTACCTTCTACCGCCTGCAGAGCACCGCGGATAACAAGCTGCGCGGCTACATCGCTCAGGGTGAGGTACTTGACGTTCCGACGAAGTCCTTCGGCTCGATTGGTGTGTTCGCGATTCCGGAGATGGGACGCTTCTACCGCCATGTACTGATTGAGAAGAACTATCCGCATCACGGCGCGGTTGCGTTCGGACATTTCGGCAAGGCACTCTATGAGATTTACAAGTACATCGGCGTTGAGGTGGATGAGATCGGCTACAATCAGCCGGCGTCCGCGAAGTATCCGACGGAGAATCCGTTCGCGTAAGCGCAGGATTCCGGGACGGGCAGCGACATCTGCACATCCTGCAGAGGACCTGCAAATCTGTCAGGATTGCGTCGGGGATTGTTTGAAGGTATTTGAAAAATTGAATTGCAAAAGATACGAGGCCCGCAGATCAGAATATCTGATTTGCGGGCCTTTTGTGGTGCGCCCGCAGATGTGTGTGAACACAGTATTTTCCCTGCTTGATTGTGCAGACTATTTGTCGCAAGAGCTATTTCTCATGCGCTTTTTTCTGTGTCATCTCCTGTTTTGTATTATTTGATGAAGATAAAAATGTTTGTAAATAGAAAATGAAACAGAACAATAAAAAGAAAGAAAAAACAATCAAAAATATATTGAAAAATAAATAATATGTGCTATACTATATGCATGACGAGCTCGCATAATAAAAATATTAAGGAGTGATATCATTATGAGAATGATAAAGAAGCTAAAGGCCGGCGTGCTGGTTCTGGCATTGACGGCCGGTATGATGACTGCTGCCAGTGTGAGCGCGGCGGAGCCGCATATAAAACCGGGGACGGGAACGGATCTAAATAACCCGGCTGTGTATTGCGACAATACATATCGAACCTATAGACATTCTGATTTTAAAGGTTCCTCACAGTACGGAGAACATCTGGTTTCCGGCGGGGTTCTCTGCAAGGTTACCGGGTTGAGCTATGATCACAATATATACTGCTCCTCCTGCGGCAAGTATATGTCGTCAAGAGCCTACGGATGCACAATCGCACACAGTTCCTGCGGATCGCAGACAGTTAATCACCCGGCTTATTGAGTATAAGTTGGATGGTATCCGGTGAGGGAAACGCTTTTATCAGCGTTTCCCTAAATTACTTTTTGATACCGCATCAATAGACAGACTTGCAATATTATTGAGAAATATAAAAACAGGGGGGAGCAAATTTTGAAAAGGTTGCATATCGGCATTAAATTTTTTATTTTAGCTGTCTGCGTATCCCTTGCAGGCGGCTGCGGCAAAGGCAGCAAAGCGCCGTCCTTTGACCGTTCCGGCTACGAGCCGTGTACTTTTTCCACAGTTGAGAGGGAGAACGGCTTGGAGGCCTTTGCCGTAAGTCCCGACGGCGAGATCCTGGCCGGGACAGCGGGCGGGAGCCTGGTCTCCTATGATCTGTCGGGTGCGGAGCAGCAGGAAAAAACGCCAGATTCCTTCTACGGGAATTTCTGCTTTGACGGGGAACACTGCTATGCCTATGACTATAATCAATCGGCAGTTGTCGAGCTTTTTGACGATGCCCGCTCCCCGCGGGTAATCACAAATTCCATCCTGTTCCACACGATCCGGAATATCGTAGCGCTGGACGGAAAAATATATGTGCTTGGAATTCCGTTTACCGCGCAGAACCAAGAGAAATTCTTTGCGTTTGGCATGAATGATTTTGAGAACTACGGGGAGATCGTTTACCAGATCGATGCAGAGGACGGAAGCTATACAACCCTGCCCCTGAAAAATATCACAGCAGAGTACCGGTCGGAGGACGGGAAGCTCTATTTTTACGGCTGGGAGGAAAAGGACTATATTCTTTATCTGTACGATACAAAGAAGATGAAAACAGAGGCGGAATACCGCCAGGATGCGATGAGAAATTCCCTCGCCATCGTGGTGGAGGGCGGCTATCTGTTCGCGATGACGCCGGACGCGGGACTGATCGCCATAGACCTGCAGGATGGGGACGAGGCAGAGATTGCCCGGCATGTGTATACCATGTTCGGGAATGACCTGCAGTTTTACCGGGGGAATCTGTTCCTGTACGATACGATGAAGCGGACGCTTCTGCGCGCAGCCTTCATAACAGCGGACGGGGAGGTGGAGGCGCTTGCCGGGAGCATCGGCGCAGAGGGGCAGCTGTCGGAATCTTCCGCTGCCTCGGCTGATCCGGACCTGCCGAAGCGGGATGAGAAGATCACCGTGAGCGGGTGGGATGAGGCGGTTCGCCTGATTAAGGTTGATGTGGTAAAAAAGCTTACGGGGATGAAGACGAAGCTGATCGAGATGCCGATCGATTATGAGGCGGCCGTGGCGGAGCTGATGGCGGGCAACAGCGAGGTTGATATTTATCTGCTGGGCGGTGATATTGTTTCGCGGCGATGCCGGGATCTGGGACTTTACGTTGACCTGCAGGATTCGCGGATTATCTCCGAATATCTGGACAGCTGCCTGGACAGCGTGCAGGGAGTTGCCCGGCTGGAAAACGGGGAAATCTGGATGCTGCCGCTCGATACTTCTATGATGGTGACCTGGTACGTTCCGGAAAATATGGAGCATTTCGGTTTGACGGCGGATAATCTGGATACGGTACGGGAATATCTGGAGACGATGGAAATGCTGGAGAGCCTGCAGGAGAACAGAGGGGACTATCAGTATTACTGCAGCATTTCAACCTTTATGACGGTCAGTGATGGTGCTTACAGTCATGATTACAATGATTTTGAAAACGGAAAGGTAAATTTTCTGACCGATACCTACCGCTGGCTTGCAGAAACGCTCTGGACGGGCTGGGATATGAGCGGACCACCTGCACATCATTCTCCTTTTTATTCGGCTATAGAGGATTATACAAGCACGGATGTCGCGATTGTCGGCGCGACGCGGGATCTTGACAAAAGCAAGGTTATTTTTAAGACCGGCGTGGCCAGCGATCATCTGATGTATCAATTTGTAGCCGACGGAACCATTAACGAGAAGCTGGAGGGCTGGCAGATGATGGGGACGCCGGGAATGGACGCGCCGGAGAAGGAGACGGGAATGGGGCTTACCTTTGCGGTGGTCAACCCTTACAGCAGGCAGAAGGAGGCGGCTGTCGCCTATCTGGAGGGGATTATTGCAGGTGGGGCGAAAACAAGACGCAGCGCGATGAGCGTATGCCTGAAAAAGAATCTGGAGGATTACGCGGAAATTTACGATATCAGTCTTCCGGCAGTCCGCGACCTGCACGAGCTGTTTTCACGGGCAGTCTGCGGGCTGGGAAGCGTGTGGGCGCCGTACAGGGATTATATCGTAGAATATCAGCAGGGGCTGATCACGCTGGAGCAGGCGCTGATAAAACATCAGAGACAGTTCGAGGGCGGACTGTATGAATAGAGCGGAGGGAATGATACTGTTAATGACATTTGTCATTGACAGCTGTCATTCCCTCCGTAAAATTTTGCGGATCAGATTGCTGACTTATGTCACTGTACAGCGGCCGGAAAGTGTATTATCATGATGGCAGAAACGCGGTACGGCTGTGCAGGAAACAGGAAACGACAGCCTGCCGCCGCACGCGGTGCAAAATGCGAAAATTCAGAAACGGGGGAATTATGGAAGCAAGGGTTGTAATCAAGGTGGAAAATCTGGTGAAGCGCTACCGGGAGCTGGTTGCGCTGGATCATTTCAATCTGGAGATACGGGAGGGGGAAATTTTCGGCCTGCTCGGGCCGAACGGCTCGGGAAAATCAACGACAATCAGCTGTATTCTCGCCCTGCTGCAGTACGATAAGGGGACGATTGAGGTGTTCGGGCAGCCAATGCGGCCGGACAGCTATGAGCTGAAGCGGCAGATCGGCGTTGTGCTGCAGGACGTGGCTGTGTTCGACGAGCTGACCGTATACGAGAATATTGACTATTTCTGCGGGCTGTATGTAAAGGAAAAGGCGCTGCGCAAGCAGTGTGTCGAGGAGGCAATGGAGTTTGTAGGGCTGAACGATTTCCGGAAGTTTTATCCGAAGAAGCTGTCCGGCGGTCTGCTGCGCCGCCTGAATATTGCGTGCGGGATCGCGCACCGGCCGAAGCTGATCTTTATGGACGAGCCGACGGTTGCGGTGGACCCGCAGAGCCGGAATAAAATACTGGAGGGCATCCGGCAGCTGAACGAGCAGGGGGCGACGATCGTGTATACCTCCCATTATATGGAGGAGGTGGAGCAGATCTGCACGCGTATCGCCATCATGGACGGCGGGAAGAATCTTGCCATCGGCACGAAGGAGGAGCTCAAGGACATGATCAAGACCGGGGAGACAATACAGGTCGAGATTCTGGAGCTGACGCAGCAGCAGAGGGAGGGCGTCCGCAGCCTGCCCCATGTCTATAAAACAGAGTACGAGGACAATCATCTCAAGGTGTATTACACGAAGGGGCAGCGCAACCTTGTGCGGCTGATCGATCACCTCAAGCAGGAAAACATCAGCTTCGGAAGGGTGTATTCCGAGCT
>CAMWWR010000076.1 GCA_947178045.1 uncultured Clostridia bacterium | reverse complement strand
GCCCCGATTACCTGATACCGATTCTATCTCACATTGCAAGGCAGACGATTGTCAAAGAAAAAACGCTGATTGTATTTGATGAGGTACAGCTCTGCGAAAGAGCATTGACTTCACTGAAATATTTTTGTGAGGCTGCTCCGGACTACCATATTATCACGGCAGGCAGTTTAACTTGGCATAGCGGTTAACAGGGCCGAATTCTCTTTCCCCGCCGGCAAGGTGGATATGAAAACGCTATATCTGATGGATATGGAGGAATTTATGCTCGCAATGGGCAAGGAACCTCTTGTCACACAGATAAAAAAGAGCTTTGCCGCCGACATGCCGCTGCCCTCTGCTCTCCATGAACGCCGCCATGCAGCTTTACCGCCAGTATCTTGTCGTGGGCGGTATGCCGGAGTGTGTAATGCAATTTGCAGAAACAAAGGACTACATTCTTGTCCGTCACACACAGGACACTATTCTTGCAAGCTATCTCAATGATATGAGCAAGTACAACAACCTGAATGAGATCAAAAAGACGCGGCTTGCCTATGATAATATTACTGCGCAGCTTTCTAAGAAAAACACCCGCTTTCAGTATAAGCTGATTAAAAAGGGCGGGCGGGCTTCGGAGTTTGAAAATGCGATTGAATGGCTTTGCCTGTCCGGTATCGTATCACAGGTTTACAAGGTGGAACAAATCAAAAAGCCCCTTGAAAATTATCGTGATATTGATGCCTTTAAGATTTATGTGTCGGACCTGGGATTGCTTTGTGCCAAAAAAGATTTGTCGGCAAATGATGTCCTCTATATGGTAGAAGAAATCAGCGACTTTAAGGGCGGTATGGCTGAAAACTATGTGAATGTGCAGCTTACCATCAACGGATATAACACCTACTATTGGGAATCCGGACGCGAAGCTGAAATTGATTTTGTCATTCAACGCGACGGCAAGCTGATCCCCATTGAGGTTAAATCTGCCGACAATACCAGAGCTAAGAGCTTAAAGGCTTATATGGAAACCTATAAGCCCGATTATGCCATTAAGCTTTCTGTAAAAAATTTTGGATTTGAGGATAAAAAAAAGATTGTTCCGCTCTATGCCGCGTTTTGCATCTAGGGAAGTGCTGATTAAATCACCGTTTTCCAGAATCAAAAAAGGAGATTCCCCCGTCCCCGGACTTTCGTCCGGGGAAACGGGAAATCTCCCTTCTCTTAAAGCTTTGCTCACGCAATGCTTAATTTGAGTGTATTACTCGGCAGCTGCTGTTACCTCGATCTCAACGGTAGCCTCTACCTTTGTGGACTTGTCACCAGTAGTAACGGTAACCTCTGCAGTAATGGTAACCTTTCCTGCCTTAAGGCCACTCACCTTACCATCAGCAGCAACAGTTGCTACAGTCGCATCACTGCTCTTGTAGGTTGTACTTATATCAGCAGCCTTAGCATCCTCGCCCTTCTTATTCTTAGCCGTTACGGTCAGAGTAAGATCCGACTTACCTACCTCAACCGTCTTTGCGGAAGCCGTAAGCGTAGCCGCGGTCAGATCCTTTGCAATTGTAACCTCTGTGCTGGACGGGAAAGAGCACTCCGCATCAGTCTTCCCCTTAACGCCTGCGATACGAACGGTCAGAGAAGTAACACCCTTAACGCCCTTGCCGCTGGAAAGCTTCTTCCATGCACCCTTCGCATCCTTGTACTCGAAAGCACCGGTGGTGAAGGTCAGGACTGCGCCGTCCTTATCAGTAAATGCGTAGGTTGCGATTGCCGTCTTGCCGTCCTCAGCAAGGAGCTTGCCTTCCTCGTCATCGCTGAACGTAGGAGCTGCCTTAACCTCAACAAATGCCGGCATCGAAGTACCCTTCTTGTCGTCGTTGGTGCGTACAACCAGAGTAAAGCCATCCTTAAGACCATTCGTTACATACTCTGTCGCATCCTGATCGCCGTCCTTCACATCCTTAATACCGTTTGCCTCTGCAACCGCCGCGAGGATCTGCGCCGGGGTAAGAGAACCGCCGTCTGCAAGCGATACATACTTCAGCTCGTTGTTAACAAAGATTCCATATTCAGCCTTCTTCGGGAGCTTGATCGTACCCTTTGCATAGTCGATCGCTACCTTCGGAGCCTTCGGGCTTGCCGGAATCTTTACCTTAACCTCAGCGCCGGCCGGCCGGCCAACAACTGCTTCCGTCTTTGCATCCTTATCTTCCTCCTGATCCTGGAGCGGAGCCAGACGAACCAATATGGTTGTGCCTGCAACCTTCATGGTAGCAAATGGATCAACCTTACCCATATTGTCAAAATCAATGTCTCCCCAGGCACCGCCATACAGAGTCTTAATCTGGTACTTCTCTTTCGAATCCGCCGCTATTCCAAGCGTCGTTTTGGCGTAGGTAGCTACCTTTTTCAGATAGTCCGGATCCGCTTCATCATCACCCTGCACCGGGAAAGCTGCGTTCGCATACTTCAGCTTGATCTTGGCAGGCTGTGCGGCAACCGTCACATCCACCTTCGTGGTGTTCGTATCGCCCCATACCTTCAGAAGATTCTCCTTGTTCACCTTCAGGAAGGAGAGATCAATCGTCACATCACCTTTGGCCGCATACGGATAAATCGTCCACTTCTTCTCCTCATCGCCCGCCTTTTTCACAACCGCGAGGAATACATAATTGTCGCCAGCTTCCGGTTTGATCGTAAGCGTGTAGCTATCGTAATCAATCTTTGCCGATACGGTCTTCGCCGGAGCCTCAGTCGGTGCCGGTGACGGATCGGCCGCCCATACCTGAGCTACAGCCGGCGCTGCCACTGTCATCAGACCCGTTGCCATTGCAAGTGCAAATGCCTTTGCAAAAAACTTCTTGTTTAACATAGATATTTACCTCCTTGTTTGTGTACCTTGTCTATCCTTGACAATCCCTAATCTTATGTAGTTTTGCGGAGGCGGCTAAGCCGTCCCCTTCAATAAAACAATACCGTGTCGCCAATCAGGAAGCTACCACCCTCCCCGCCGGCCAGTTCAGAGCTCAATACCAATTACTACCCTGGTCAGTTTATATATCGGTTTGTCATCGGATAAACTTTAGTGCCTTCACAAAAAAACTTTGCGTTTTCACGTTCATTTTCCGGAAGCCACCGATACTGAACTACTATGATTATAGGACTTTTCCCTTTCTTTGTCAAGCCGCGCAGATACATTTTACCTGAATTTAACATGGGCGATCCTTCCTTTTATAACCGAAAATTCTCAGAAAAGCTTTAGAAAGGAAAAGGCAGGAAACTGGCGCTGCTGCAGTCAAACCGGCACGGGTTGCTTTCTCTTCAGAATTGCTCTGACGTCTTCCATGCTTTTTTCTGTCACGTCTGCAATCTGCTCTATTGTATATCCCTTTTTGTACATGTTCATGATAAGTTTGGCTTCTCCTCTCGCTTCTCCTCTTTCTTCCCCTCTCGCTTCTCCGATTTCTAAAATTCCCTGACTCAGGTTGCACATAACACTCACATCCTCTCTTATTGCATTGTCCACCGGAATCCCGTATTCTTTCTCCATAATCTCAAGCTTTTCGGCAGCGGACAATTCTATCGACAGCATGGTACTCAACAAACGGTGCAGCTCATATTTCTTATCAGGCTTTGGAGGCTCATTTACAATACCGATCAGAATAAAGTTCCGCCACAGAAAGAATTGCCTCCGCAATCCTTCCAGCTCCCCTGCCGTCGATCGCCGCTTTCGCGGCTGCTCCGAGTCTGCCGCGGAGAACCGGCTCCCCCGCCAGGCGCTCTGCAGAACGCGCAATGCTTTCGAGAACAGCTTCCCTGTCCTCCCGGACATCCCCCGCATACAGCGCCAGTCCCGCCTCCCCGTATGCGCGCAGCCCCGCCAGCTGATTGTCCGCCGACGCGTAGCACACCGTCGGTATCCCGCAGGCGCAGAGCTCCGCCAGCGTTGTCCCGCCCGCCGAAACGGCGAGATCACATTTTCTCATAAGCTCTGCCATATTCTGCACGTCGCGGTGCACCACAATGCTTTCGTCCTCTTCCGCCATCTCCTCAAGCTCCCGCAGGTGTCCGCAGAAGCGCCCGGCCACAATATGCTTTCTGACGCCCGGAAAGCGTTCTCTGGACAGGCACCCGGCCGCCCCCCTCAGCATATCGCAGCCGTCCGCTCCGCCGGACGTGATCAGGATGGCTTCTATCCTCTCCCGGATGGGAATCCGCTCCGCCGAAAATTCCGCGCGCAGCGGCACATACCTGCTGCCGAGGAGGAATTTCGCGGAATGCATGCCGTCCAAGTCCGTACAATCGCAGGATGCACTGCTTCCACAGCTCCGAACCGTGCCGTCCTCGCTCTCACTGTTCCGCTCTGCCCAGTCCTGGGACTTATTACTTCTGCTGCCTTGTTCCGCGCCGATTTCGCTCTCACATTCCCATCCCTCATAGCCTCTAAATTTCTTCGTATAGGCTGTCTTCCTGATTCCTGTCGTATAATTGACGACGACATCCGCAGGATAGCAAAAGGCGTTCAGATCGTCCAGATATACGAGGGGCGCTCTGTCCTGCAGCGCCCGCATATAGGCCGGCGTGACCTCGTAGGAGTCCAGCAGGACGCACGATGCGCCGTATTCACCGAGGAGTTGCAGGAGCGCTGGCAGCTCACGCTCCTTTTCCTTATAAGATCCTTTGAGGCAGACATGGCGGCGGCCACGCTCCGCGAGCACACGGCCCGCCTCCTCCTCCGATACAAAGAAAACCACCTCCGCCCCCCGCCGCTCCAGTTCCTCTGCAACGGACAGGCAGCGCATAAGATGGCCCATGGCAATTTCGGCATTTGCATCCACGCGGATTGCGATCCTGATTCTTCCTTCCCAGGCAGCTTCCTTTCTTCCGGTCAAATCATTGCTCTGTTTGTACTTCCATATCATTGCAAATTCCTCCGTACAGATCTTTTGTGCGCACTTGTAAACCTTCCGGAATTCAGTTAAAATAGCCGCAGAAGCATTTTGTCCGCGTACAGGAGCATCCAAGCATGAACGAATTAATATCAGAAATCACAGAATATATCCGAAAACCGGTCCGGCTCGAAAATTTTGTAGAGCTGAACCGGCTCTTTACCGGGATCGAGCGGCAGCTGGCGCTTGCTCCCTCCTTATCCGCACAATGGGAAAATGCGCTGATCCGGCTGTTTCAGGACGTGCCGATGCACGATCTGTATTTTCTCTATCTGGCGTCGGCCATGGCCGAATTATTCCCGAAGGCACAGTATGTGCGGCTCCTGCTCGACGGCGCTCTCTGCAGCGGCGTCCTCTCCACTCAGAACCGGGAATTCGTACTGTTTCAGGTTTCCAGCCTTCTGTTCTGCCATCCGGAGCTGTCGTCCCCGGAGCTTGAACGGCTATCCGGAGAGCTGCACGAGCGCACCGTGCGGGAGCTTAAGGCGCAGCTTCGCATCTCCCCACGGCCGAGAGCGGCGCGCTTGCACAACCGCGCGGTCGTCATGACCGCCAATTTTCTCTCCGAGCGCCACGCCCCGACGCACAGCACTCTGGAGCGCGCTCTTGTACTGCGGCAGCTCGGCAAAACAAATGTGACTCTTATCTCCACCACCGAGGGAGCCTCATCCGCCGGGCGCATTCCTTTTTTCCGCGCGTACGCGGCAAACCGGATCGACGCTTACGACGACAGAACGAGCTACGAATACCGTGGGGAGTCCTTTAATTTCCGCCAGCTGACCGGCTCTGTCAACACCGCGGAGGTTTTGCAGCAGCTCATCAACTATGTGGAGGAGCTCGCCCCATACTATATCGTATATGTCGGCGGCCGCAGCTGCGTCGCGGATATCCTGAACGACTATTGTCCTGTAGTCACGGTCTCCACGGTATTTTCCACCATCCCGTCGGGCAATACGGCATTTTCCATCGTCGGGCGGAGGATTTCGGAGCAGGAGCGCGCAGCCCATGCCTCCGAAATCATCGAGGTTCCGTTCTCCTTTGAGCTCTCCGAAAAAAAGAGGAGCTATTCCCGCGCGGAGCTCGGCATCCCGGAGGACGCCTTTGTGATGGCCGTCGTCGGGAACCGGCTCGACTCCGATATCCGGGATGATTTTCTTTCCTGCCTCGGCCGGGTCGAAAACGGCTTTCTGCTCCTGATCGGCAGGTATGATGCTTATCCGCAGAAACGGCAACAGTTTTCCTGGCTCGCAGAGCGTTCCCTGGCTCCGGGCTATGTGGACGACGTGACCGGCATGCTCGAATGCGCCGATCTCTACGTCAATCCACGAAGGCTCGGCGGCGGCTTTTCCGTTATCGAGGCCTTCCATGCCGGGATCCCCGCGGTCTCCGTCCGGTACGGCGATGTCGCGGCGGCGGCGGGCGAGGACTTCTGTGTCGATGATTACGAGGAGATGCTCCGGGTCATCCGCCGCTACCAGACCGACGACGATTTCCGCCGAAGCCGGCTGCTGCTTGCAAAGAATCGGGAACAAACAGCCACGGACGGCTCCCGTTTTTACCGCGAGGGCATTGCCCGGATGCTGGAGCACCCGCGCTTTTACTGACCGCAGCTTATGCAAAAACAACCATGAAAGGAGCCCCTGCCATGTCCGATAAAAAAAAGCATATTCTTTTCACCTACAGCCAATATACGGTTGCTTCCACACTCGCCTTTGCAAAGCGCCTGCTCGCCATGTTCCCGTCCGACGAATTTGAAACGCATACGCTGCTTTTGGACGGCGACCGGCCCGACGCCGTGTTTCAGGACTACGTCCGCCCGATCAAGTCGTCGCTCTATCTGCATTTTAATTTTGACTGCCTTGGATTTCTTTTCAATTCCTACGACGATACGCCCTTCTACAATACTTTCTGGACGCCGTGCGTGACCTACCTGACCGTCCCGGCCAGCCGTCTTTCCGCCGAGCTCGGCCGGGACTGGAACCTGAATATCACCGTCCTGTGCAGCAACGCCGCGGAGACAAAATATGTGCAGACCCATTATCCCGAAATCTCCGATGTGCGCACGGTCATCAATCCCCTGACCTCCGCCACGCCCCTGTACCAGACGCTGCTGGAGATTGCGCGGCGCTACTGAGGGCTCGCCATCCGCAAAGCTCGGCTGCGGAACCGCGCGACAGGGCGGTCACCTGCTTACAGCGCCGTCCGCAGCATGGCGGCGGCGCAGTCCTCCAGCGAAAATTTTTCCGCCGCCAGCCTCCTGCCGTTGGCGGCGATCCTGGCTCGTTCCTCGTCGTGTTCCAGATAGAACGCCGCCTTTTCACACAGATCCTCCAGGCTGTAATAGATCGCCAGATTCTCGCCGTCCCGGAAGTCATCCCCCATGTCCTGCTGATAATTGCTCATCAAAAAGCCGCCCGCCCCGAGCACGTCAATCACGCGGAGCGGTATGCCCGTCCGGATCATCCGGTGCGTAATATTCAGATTGATTTTGCTGCACCGGAACAGCTTCGGCATATCCGCAAAATAGCTGATCGTCCCGTGCCGCCGGACCCGCGGCAGCCCCTGCGTATCGCTGTAGGTGTACAGGTCGACCGTAAAGCGCTCAGAGAGCTCCTTCATGATATGGAAGCGCTCTCTTTTTGTCACGCTGGTCGTCAGCAGCGTCAGCACCATATCCCGCGGTTTAATCGTATAGCGCTCGTCCATCGCCGGAATTTTCTCCGCCATGGCCTCGACATCCTTCTCTGTCAGCATATCCTCCAGAAACAGGCTCGTGTTGATTT
>CAMWWR010000075.1 GCA_947178045.1 uncultured Clostridia bacterium | reverse complement strand
CCTGTCTCGTGGGCTCGGAGAGGTGTATTAGTGACAGGCTTCATACGGCGCTGGCGATCTTCGGCTGCCTGATGTCGTACACGACGATCCATGACGAGATGGAGGATGAGCTGCTCCGCAGCCTCGTCACGCGGATGGGCTATGAGGAGGGAATGCCGGTCGTCGTTCACCCGGGCATTCTGAAGCCGGAGGATTTCATCGATGCCGTTCTGAACCGGCGTCTGCCGAATGTTTTCATGCCGGATACACCGCAGCGCATTGCCACTGACACCTCCCAGAAGCTTCCGATCCGGTTCGGGGAGACGCTGAAGGCTTATCTCGCCCAGGGGAAAAAGCTGGACGGGCTGAAATTTATTCCGCTTGTGCTGGCCGGATACCTGCGTTATCTGCTCGGGGTGGACGATGACGGAAACCGCTTCGAGCCGTCGCCGGACCCGATGCTCGGCGAGCTGCAGGAGGCAATGAAAGATGTGACCTTCGGGCAGATCGTGCCGCAGAAAACCTTTGACGATATCCTTTCGCGCCGTGATCTGTTTGCTGTCGATCTTGTGGAAAGCGGACTTTCCACAAAGATTACCGCGTATTTCAATGAGCTGAATGCACAGCCGGGCGCGGTGAGGGAGACATTGAAGCGCGTACTCGGCTGAGGCTAATCCGTAAGCCTCTGAAAGAGGCTTTGCATCCGGTGATTTTTGAAAAATCAGAAACAATAAGCAAAACATAGTGAAGCAGAAAAAGAGGAGGGCACATGTCCACAGTCAAAAATCCGATATTGTCGGGCTTTTATCCGGATCCGTCGATCTGCCGGGTCGGAGATTCCTACTATATCGTAAATTCAACCTTTGCCTATTTTCCGGGCGTGCCGGTGTTTGAGAGCCGCGACCTGCAGCATTTTCACCAGATCGGAAACGTGCTGACGAGGGACTCGCAGCTTCCGCTCGGCGATTCCAGAATGTCGCAGGGGATTTTTGCGCCGACGATACGCTTTCACGAGGGCGTATTCTATATGATCACAACCAATGTATCGCACGGCGGCAATTTTATCGTGACAGCGGAAAATCCGGCAGGGCCATGGTCCGAGCCGCATTATCTGAAGGGAGCGGAGGGGATTGACCCGAGCCTGTTCTTTGACGACGACGGAAAATGCTATTATATCGGCACGCGCCCGAATCCGGACGGCGTGCGCTACAACGGCGACTGGTATATCTATATTCAAGAGCTGGATCTGGACAATTTCTGCCTTGTAGGAGATTATACGCTTGCGTGGAAGGGTGCGATGCGCGATGCGGAGTGGCCGGAGGGCCCGCATCTGTACAAGAAGGACGGCTATTATTATATTATGCACGCCGAGGGCGGCACCGGCCCGGCCCATGCGGTCTGCGTCGCGCGCAGCCGTGATATTGTGGGGCCGTATGTCGGAAATTTCAACAATCCGATTCTGACGCACCGTCATCTCGGGAAAAATTATCCGATCCGTTATGTCGGCCATGCCGACCTTGTGGACACGCCGGACGGCGAATGGTACATGGTCATGCTCGCCTCCAGACCGTGCGAGTGGTACACTGGACTCGGGCGGGAGACCTTCCTGGCGAAGGTGACCTGGGAGGACGGCTGGCCGGTTGTCAACGACGGCGTCGGGATACTGAACGAATTCCAGCAGGTCGGTCTTCCGGAGGTATGCGAGCTGCCGGAGAACAGCTGCTATACCTTCCATACCAGGACACTCGACCCGCATTTCGTGACGGTGCGCAATCCGAAGCCGGATATGTATGAGCTTGCGGGGAACGGCTCTCTGATTCTGAAAACGTCGCCGGAAACGATCACGGAGAAAACGAACGCTTCCTATCTCGGCATCCGGCAGAAGAGCTATCACTACACCGTGAGGACGGAGCTCAGGTTCCGCCCGGAGGACGCGGAGGAGGCCGGACTGGTGCTGCTTCAGAGCGAGGAGGCGAGCGTGCGCTTCGTTGTCGCGGCATCGAAGGGCCAGACAGTACTGCGCATTGTGAGCTTCGGAGACCGGTTATCCGGCGAATCCGGTGAGGGCGCGGGTTCTGAGGAATCCCTGTCCGGTAAATCCGGCGGAGCAAATGAATCCGGGTCTTTGCCGGAGGAAAGTGCGCTTCCGGAGCGTTTCGGCGAGATCCGCGCAGAGAAGGCGCTGACGCAGAAGACGGAAACGCTGACGCTGGCCGTCATGCAGAACGGCCAGCAGCTGACCTTCTGGTATGCGCAGGAGGACGGCCGCTTTGAAAGGCTGGGGCCTGCCATGGACGCACGCTTTTTGAGCACGGAGGCGGCCGGCGGTTTTGTCGGCAACACCGTCGGCATGTATACAAGTTCCAACCATACGGCGACGGATAATCGCGCAGAATTCTTCTGCTTCTGCATGGAATGAGAAAAACGGCCGTACGGCCATAAAATAACAACAGGACGCCCCTTGCGCGGAATCAAAAAATCCGCGCAAAGGGGGCGTCTCTTTTTATTGACGAAATTTCATTTCATTTGTATAATAAAGCAGGATGAAAATATGCTGTCGATACGGCGGCGCGGAGGAAAAAAACTATGCTTTATGTTGGAATTGCGGCCGTGGTGCTGCTTGCATTATTGGGAAAAAGCATTTACGACGAGAGGAAATATACGGCCGGACTGTACCGCAGGATGGAGAAGGAATGGGGACAGGTGCCGTCGGAAGAATATTCCGAGGACAAGTACCGCTCGCTCCAGTTTTATTATAATCAGCAGGAAAAGGGCGAGGGCGATATTGACAGTATCACATGGAACGATCTGGATATGGATCAGATCTTTATGACGATGAATAATACCGGCTCCGCCGCGGGCGAGGAATATCTGTTTGCCATGCTGCACCGGCTGAGCTTTTCCGGTGAGGAGCTGGCCGAACGCAACCGGCTGATCGAGCATTTCTCAAAGCACAGGACGGAAAGGCAGAAGCTGCAGGAGCAGTTTATGCGAATGGGAAAGGAAAGAAATATTTCCATCTACGAGTACATCAACATGCTCCATACGCTGAAACGGGAGAGCAACGTCGCGCACTATCTCAGCATGCTCTGGATGCTCGCGGCGATCGCGCTGATTTTTGTCGCTCCGGTGACGGGCGTGCTCGCGGTCATTATTGTCGGGATATATAACGCGTTCTCGTATTATAAAAGAAAGAGCGATATCGAAAAATATTTCACCGTTGTATCGCATCTCATTCGAATGATGGACGGCATGAAGACGCTCTCGGAGCTGCCGGACCGGGAGATCGAGGTCTATACGGCGTCGGTCCGGGAGACGCTGAAGGTATTTGCCGGCTTCCGGAAGGGCGCGCGCATTGTGGCGGGAAAGCGGCCGACCGGAGACCTGCTGGAGGGAATGGTCGATTATTTCCGCATGCTGTTCCACATTGATCTGATTAAATTCAACCAGATGATGAAAATCTTTGATAATAACGAGAAGGAGCTGACAACGCTTTTTGAGACGGCGGGCTTTCTCGACGCGATGATCGCGGCCGCCTCCTTCCGCGCGCTGATGCGCGACTGGTGCGTGCCGGAGCTCGTTTCGGACGGAAAGCCGTTTTTGTCTGTGAGGGAGGTCTATCACCCGATGCTGGACGAGCCGGTCAAAGCCTCCATCTCGGAGGAGCGCAGCGTGCTGATCACGGGCTCCAACGCCTCCGGAAAATCCACCTTTATCAAAACGCTCGCCATCAACGCCATCCTTGCGCAGACGATCGGCACGGTGATGGCTGCGGAATACCGCGCGAGCTTTTTCCAGGTCGCGTCCTCGATGGCGCTGCGCGACGATATTTTCAGCAAGGAGAGCTATTACATTGTCGAAATAAAATCGCTGAAGCGGATCGCGGACCGCATCGGGGACGGGCGGCCGATGCTCTGCTTCGTGGACGAGGTGCTGCGCGGCACGAACACGCTCGAGCGCATCGCGGCTTCGTCCGAGATTCTGTCGGATTTCGCGTCCGGGAACGCGATCTGCTTTGCGGCGACCCACGATATCGAGCTGACGCATATTCTGGAAAAGCAGTATTCCAACTACCATTTCCAGGAATATGTCGAGGACGATCAGGTGCTGTTCGATTACAAACTCTATGAGGGGCGGGCGGTGTCGAAAAATGCGATCCGGCTGCTGAAGATGCTCGGCTATGCCGACCGGATCACAGAGCGGGCCGAGGAGCGCGCCCGGCATTTCGAGCAGACCGGTGAATGGCAGGCCTTCGAATAAAAGCGGTTAAGCGGCGAAGGCTGCCGTATGGGACGGCAGGTTTCCGGTCGCGAAGCATGGGGAAAGGAATAAGAGCATGAGGGTGACGATTTATACGGACGGCTCGGCGCGGGGAAATCCGGACGGGCCGGGCGGTTACGGAACAATAGTATCCTACATAGACGGCAGGGGAACGGAGCATCTCCGGGAATATTCGGGCGGCTATGTGCGCACGACAAACAACCGCATGGAGCTGATGGCGGCGATCGTCGGGCTGGAGGCGCTTATCCGGCCCTGCGAGGTAACGCTCTACTCGGACTCACAGTATCTGGTCAAAGCATTTACCGAGCATTGGATCGACGGCTGGCAGAAAAAGAACTGGAAGCGGAGCGGAAGCGAGCCGGTAAAAAACGTGGATCTGTGGAAGCGCCTGCTTAAGGCGATGGCGCCGCACCGGGTGGAATTCCGCTGGGTGAAGGGGCATAACGGGCACCCGCAGAATGAGCGCTGCGCCGCGCTGGCGACCGCGGCGGCGGACGGGGAGGAGCTGGCGGTCGACGAGGGCCTTGGCGGCTGAGTCCTTCCGGATTTCAGAAGGCCCGGCTGCCGGGCGTTTGCTTTTCTAAGGAGGAACCAATGGCGGAACTTACACCAATGATGCAGCAGTATGTGGAGACGAAAAAACAGTATCCGGACTGCATTTTATTCTATCGTCTCGGCGATTTTTACGAGATGTTTTTTGAGGATGCTCTCACCGCATCGAGAGAGCTGGAGATCACGCTGACGGGGAAGGCCTGCGGACTGGATGAGCGCGCTCCGATGTGCGGCGTGCCGTACCACGCCGTCGACAGCTATCTGACAAGGCTTGTCGAGAAGGGCTACCGCGTGGCGATCTGCGAGCAGGTGGAGGATCCGAAGCAGGCGAAGGGACTTGTAAAGCGCGATGTGACACGCATCGTCACACCCGGCACCAACGTGGATATCCAGTCGATGGACGCCGCAAAAAATAATTATCTGATGGGGATCATCGGTGCGGACGGCTGCTACGGAATTTCCGCGGCGGACATTTCGACCGGTGATTATTATGTGACAGAGGTTGATTCCGTGCGCGGAATTATGGATGAGATCTACAAATTCTCGCCCTCCGAAATTATCTGCAGCCCGGTCTTTCTGGCGTGCGGTATCGATATCGAGGAGCTGAAGGGCCGCTATCATATCGCGGTCGCGGAGCTGGAGGACTGGTATTATGACGGCGAGCTGTGCGAGAAGGCACTGCGGGAGCATTTTAAGGTCACAGCCCTGGAGGGCCTCGGGCTCGGCGACTACACCGTCGGCCGGAACGCGGCCGGGGCGGTGCTGCAGTACCTGATCACGACGCAGAAAACGGCGCTGGAGCATCTGACCCGGCTGACGCCGTACCGGACAAGCAAATACATGGTGATGGATACCTCGACCCGACGCAATCTGGAGCTGGTCGAGACGCTGCGGGAAAAGACAAAGCGCGGCTCGCTGCTCTGGGTGCTGGACCGGACAAAAACGGCCATGGGAGCCAGGCTGCTGCGCAGCTATATCGAGCAGCCGCTCATCGATACAGAGGAGATCCGCGCGCGCCTCGATGCGGTCGAGGAGCTGAACGCGAACGTTATTACAAGGGATGAGCTGAGAGAATATCTGGACGCAATCTACGACCTGGAGCGCCTGATGGGAAGAGTCAGCTATCGGAGCGCCAACCCGCGCGATCTGATCGCCTTCGCCTCCTCCCTGTCCATGCTTCCGCCGATCCGTTATCTGCTGGAGGGCCTGGGCAGCAGCGAGCTTAAGAAAATCCGCTCGGAGATGGATCCGCTTGAGGATCTGTGCATGCTGGTCGAGAGTGCGATCGAGCCGGACCCGCCGATCAGCACGAAGGAGGGCGGAATGATCCGCAGTGGCTTCCACAAGGAGGTGGACAGCCTGCGCAGCGCCAAGACGGAGGGGAAGAACTGGCTCTCCGAGCTGGAGGCAAGGGAGAAGGAGCGCACCGGCATCAAAAATCTGCGCGTGAAGTTCAACCGGGTATTCGGCTACTATCTCGAGGTGACAAATTCCTTTAAGGAGCTGGTGCCGGAGGACTGGATCCGCAAGCAGACGCTCAGCGGCGCGGAGCGCTATACCACGCCGGAGCTGAAGGAGCTGGAGGACAGGATACTGAATGCGGAGGATAAGCTCGTCGCGTTGGAATACGAGATATTCTCCGATATCCGGGAGAAAATTGCGGCCGAGGTCGAGCGTATTCAGCGCACGGCAAGAGCGGTGGCAAGGCTGGATGTATTCGCCTCTCTGGCGTTTGTCGCCGATCACGGCCGTTTTGTGCGCCCGTCCGTCAATACGGAGGGACGCATTGAGATTCGAGACGGCAGGCACCCGGTCGTGGAAAAGATGCTGAACAACGATTCGTTTGTCGCGAATGATACGCTGCTGGACAATGAAAGCAACCGGCTGTCCATTATCACCGGCCCGAATATGGCGGGAAAATCGACCTATATGCGCCAGACCGCGCTTATTGTGCTGATGGCGCAGATCGGCTCCTTCGTGCCCGCATCAATGGCGGATATCGGCATTGTCGACCGCATTTTTACGCGCGTCGGCGCGTCGGACGATCTCGCCTCAGGCCAGAGCACCTTTATGGTGGAAATGACGGAGGTGGCAAATATCCTCCGGAACGCGACGCGAAACAGCCTTATTATTCTCGACGAGATCGGGCGCGGCACATCGACCTTCGACGGCCTGAGCATTGCATGGGCCGTGGCGGAGCATATTAACAGTCCGGAAAATATCGGAGCCAAAACGCTGTTTGCAACGCATTACCACGAGCTGACCGAGCTGGAAGGCAAGCTTCCGGGAGTGAACAATTACTGCATTGCGGTAAAGGAATCCGGCGACGATATTGTATTTTTGCGGAAGATTGTCCGGGGCGGCGCGGACAAGAGCTATGGCATTCAGGTCGCTAGGCTGGCCGGAGTACCGGCCGACGTGCTGACCCGTGCGCGGGAGATCGCCGATACTTTAAACGAGAACGATATGGCGGAGCGGGCAAGGCTTCTCGCGGATCACACGAAGGGATCGCCGCAGCAAGGCGCGGACCGGAGGGAAAAGCGTGAAAAGGCGAGACCGAATCCGCCGGCGCGCGGGCGGGGAGCCTACGCGGAGGGCTTTGAACAGCTTTCATTTTTTGCTCCCCCGGAAAATCCGGTGCTTGCGGAGCTGAGGGAGCTTGATCTGTCGGCCCTGACGCCGATCGCTGCGCTCAACAAGCTCTATGAGCTTCAGGAAAGGCTGAAATCCAATTAAAATGAGAGGAGGAGGGGCGGCCATGTCAAAGATTCATGTGCTTGATTCGGATACGATAAATCAGATCGCGGCGGGCGAGGTGGTGGAGCGCCCGGCCTCCGTTGTGAAGGAACTTGTGGAGAATGCGGTCGACGCAGGCGCAAGCTCCGTGACCGTGGAGATCCGGGAGGGCGGCATCGGCCTGGTCCGCGTGACGGACAACGGCGCG